>DATCDL010000327.1:0-17504 GCA_036510715.1 Acidobacteriaceae bacterium | reverse complement strand
TGGCCATCATCTTTGCTATTCGGCTGGTGTAATGCTGCTCTCAAAGCAGAATCCGCGCGAGGTCCGCTATCGATCGGCAGAGCCAGTGCTAAGGCCGGAGATGCCGCAAGAGCGAGACGGAACCGTCGCCAATGTCGTTTTCCCCACAGGCATTGACCGCCGCGACGATCTTGGCACTCCAGATCGATTCGACGTGTACTACGGGATGGCCGACAGTCGGATTGGCGTGGCGCGCCTGGACGTTCCGGAGGAGCTGCCGCCGCAGGCCGCCGTCGACTTGAACGAACCTCAAGTTTAGCAAAAGGTGTAAGTATGAAAAGGCCATGCATCTTTACCGTTGGCCATTCCACGCGATCAATCGATGAATTTGTGGAGTTATTACGCGCGCATGGCGTCAAGGGGATTGTAGATATCAGATCGATACCGAGGTCGCGCCACAATCCTCAGTTTAATGCCGATGCACTGGAGCATTCTTTGCAGCAGGAACATATGAGCTATAAACACATTCAAGAACTTGGCGGCCTGCGGCATGCAAAAAAGGATTCGCTTAATCTCGGCTGGCGCAACACTTCATTTCGCGGTTTCGCTGATTACATGGCGACCCAGGAGTTTTCAGAAGGATTAGAAGTGCTTGTTAAAATCGCCAATGCGAGAGAAACTGCGATTATGTGTGCCGAGGCTGTGCCATGGCGCTGCCATCGTTCGCTTATTGCGGACGCATTGACGAAAAAAGGATGGACAGTGAGGGATATTATGAGCCGCACCGTTGCCACAAGACATCGACTGACCCCATTTCTGAAGACGAGAAAGGGACAGCTTATATATCCTGCGGAACCTTTGTGAAAGCGCCTGATTTCGCGGGACTAACGTATCCTGGCAGTTTGCCGGTGATTGGGGAGCAGGATTTCAGAGAGTGTCAGATGTTCGGCAGCAGGTCGAAGTACTCCTGGTCTTCATTGGATCCACCTTCGCCAGCGCCCAGGCTCCTTTCGGATTCGATGAATTCGATCCGCTCGATCCACTTGACCATCTTGTATCCCAGTTGGTTCTCCACGCGCAGTCGGAGCGGCGCACCGTACTCCACTGGAAGTGGCACGCCATTCATCGCAGAGGCAAGCAGGCACTCCGGCTTCAGCACATTCTCCAGACTTTGGGTGTTGTAATACACTCCCCCATATAGGGATTCACCGAAAGAATAGAAAGCTACCACCTTTGCCGACGGCTTCGGTTTCACGAGCTCGATCAGCCTCTTCATAGGCAGACCGTTCCATTGCGCGATACCCGACCAACCCTGGATGCAGTGATGCATGGTGATATTCTCTTCTTCTCCCAATAAATCGATTTCAGCTAACGACAACTGCACCGGGTTTTCTACCAGGCCGCCAACTTTGAGCCTGAAGTCGCGGAAGCTGTTCGCAGCCATTTGTTTCCAGTCCTCGTGTACCGGCATCTTGCCATTCGGCCAGAAATATGGAGAGATCTGATCCTTCGTATACCGGCTTCGCGGACTGAGCCGATTGAGGGTAGCCAGGCGCAGAGGCAGCGAGATCGCCTTTTGTATGTGCTGCAACAGGCGCGGCGCCTTCCAGGAGATGTAGTGGGCTGCGATCCACGAAGCAAGCACAGCCGCAAGGCCGACAAAGCCGAGGAGCATTCCCAGTGGATGGTCATTGTCCGTTCCCAGTACGATATGGTTCATGTTCCGCACAAACCCGGTCAGAACCACCAGCGTGACGTGAACGACAAGAAACCCGACCCAGCAAAGCATCATCAGGAAGTGAATCGAGCGGGCGCCCTGCCTCCCCCCAAACCCGCGCGGGAACCATGGAAAATGGTTCACCATGGCCGGCGACATTGAGGCGCCCGCGAGAATAGAGATGGGAGCGAATACAAAGACGACGAAGAAATATGCCAGTTGCTGAAGCGCGTTATAGGCAAAAAATCCGTCGGGTTCGGGCGGAAAATGGAAGTTCGCGTAGTGGACGAAAGTGCTCCACGCCGTCGGGAACGCTGTCCACGAGTCAGGCACCAGACGCGCCCACTGTCCTGATACAAAGAGCAACGGAATAAAGATCAGGCCTGTGATGATGAACCCATATACGTCGATGAAGTGCCAGGAGCGCGCTACTCCCACGGTATGGCGATAGCCCGGCAAGCCGAAGATCGGAGAAATGTAACGCGCGTCGTCCTTTGCGGTCCACATGCGATCTGTCGGCACATGCAACGGCGTGAAGCGAATCCATTCCGAGCCGGGCGTGCAGTCGTTATTGAAATAGAGACGCGGATGATCTACCAGGATCGAAAGGCCGCTGCGCACCAGCATCATCAGGAACACAAAATTGAAGAAGTGCGCCCAGCGAAGCCACCAGGGAAAGCCATGCACTCCGGTGAAGGCGGCTGGGTTGAATTTGGGAACGGGCGGCAGATAGGGCAATCCGAAGATTGCTGCTTGTCCCCACGCCAGCACTAACGGAATAAGTCCGAGACAGATCAGGACTACCACAAAGGATGGCTTGATCCAGATTCGAAAGCGACGGTCCGGAGGATGGTGGACAGCTTCGTGTGCTGCATCGAATTTAATCATGCGTTCCTCGGTTAGCTGCAGACCAGCCGACGGTCAGAACTTCGGCTGACTCCGGGATTTGCAAACCCATGGGCAAAGCCTCTGCAAGAGTACCTGGCAGTTCGTCCTGCCGGCGATCAAGACAAAGGAATCTGCCAACAACCTCCAGGATCTAAGCCACCCAATCCGAACTCTCGGTCGTCAGTCGATATCCGACTCCCGGTTCCGTCAGAATGTGGCTGGGCAATTTCGGATCAATATGCAATTTGTGGCGCAGGTGGCTGAGCGTAACACGCAACAGGTGTGCTGCATCCTGATATTGAGTTGTGCCCCATAGCTCATGGATCAGTTGGTGGTGAGTCCTCACCTTATCGGCGTGGTGTATCAGTATCTTCAGAAGATCGTACTCAGTGGCAGTGAGTCTGACCCGGGTGTGACCGATAAGCACCTCTCTGCGGCTGAAATCAACTCTGAGGCCGCCTGACACAAAGATGTCTCCCTGAGTAACGTTCAGACTGCGCAGCGCTACTCGGATGCGCGCAAGCAATTCCCCTACTCCAAACGGCTTAGTGACATAGTCATCGGCGCCGGTATCAAGAGAGCAAATCTTTTCGGATTCCTCGTCGCGGACCGAAATCACGATAATGGGCGTGAACGCGCGCTCCCGCAGACGACGGATGACTTCCTTGCCGTCGATATCCGGAAGGTCGAGGTCGAGCAGGACCAAGTCAGGCCGCACCAGCTGAAAGCTTCGCAGCGCTTCTCCGCCGTTACCGACCTGATACATGGTATAGCCCGCCGGGCGCAGCGCAACGCCAAGAACCTGCCGGACAGGTTCCTCATCGTCAACCAGCAGTATTCTTGGGCCCTGTCTTTCCATCCGTACCACCCTACTTAATTACCACACATTCCAGGCTCAATATGGACAACTGCACTTCGACTGATTGAATCGTGTCGTCTGAAAATACTCCGAGTCGGCAATCCGAGCCGCAACGTGCCTCCTCGCGTCAAATGATTGGAATCGATCCCAACATAAAGTTCTTGACGTCCGCGTTAGGTCAGTAGCCTGCGAACCCCTCGGCGCGGATATCGTTGTGGCCTATTATTCCAGCCTCCTGCAGCATGGCTTGCAACGCATTGACCATGACGGGTGGACCGGCAATGTAATAGATGGGCGACGGAGCGTTCTTGAGATGCTTGTCGAGCATCTCCTTATCGATGAAGCCTCGTTCTCCCTGCCAACGTCTTGACGACTCACTCGGAGCTGTCATAGTCGCTATGAATTTATAGTTCGCATTTCGCTTTTCGAGGGACTGCAATTCAGCCAGAAAGGGGGCGTCTTGCGGACGGCGGTTGGAGAAGAAGAGAAAAATGGGATGAGACAGGTGTTTGTTAGCCGCGTCCAACAGGATGCTGCGGAAGGGCGTGATCCCAATGCCGCCCGCCAAAAATACCGCGGTCCGGGTTGCATCTTTGTGAAGCTGTAGATCCCCAGACGGGCCTTCGATCTTCACTTCGGTTTCAAGCGGCATAGTCTTTAGAACACGCTTGAAGGCCGTATCGCGAAGACGGGTAGTCACCATGATGGTGTCGTCCTGCGGCGCGCTGGAGATCGAGAAGGTCCGCGTATTTCCTTCGTCGTCCGTCTCCACAGGGCTCTGCAACTCGATGTCGATGAATTGTCCTGCTGCAAAGACGAAGCCGGCCGGCCTTTCAAAGAAGAAGGCCATGGTTCCTTCCGCCACATTTTCGCGACGTTTTAACTTCGCCAAAAAGGGCACGACTTTCGCGGCAGCGGCGGTGGTCATAATCTATGTCCTCCATGGGAAGCGACGGCCTGAGGCGTGAAAATACCCGATCGGGGTGTCCACGTGCCGAGAGTGCCATCTCAGGAGTGAGCGGTTCCGGTCAAAATTGCACACAATTGGGAATGGGAATCGTGAAGATTCCTCGCTGCGCTGACCTTTCGACGGTTCCAGTCTAACGTTTTTCTTCTGATCCGCGACGCGACCACGAGATCGTAAGCAGGAATGCGCTGTCCTCCAGCGCCTCGACATCATGCTTGAGATCCGGCTCCAATGCGAGAATGTCGCCCGGGCCCAACTTGACAGCCTGGTCCTCGGGCAGGTGAAGACGAATTCTGCCTTGAATGCCCTGAACGGAAATTGGACCGTCCGCACGATGATGGCTCATGCGGCTTTCTGCCTTCATTACGACCACAACAATCCGAAAATCCTCATACTTTACGAGGGTCTCGGAGCTGCGCCCTGTGTCTTACCGCAAGGCAGAGGCGCTCTTGAGCTTCTCAATCTCCTGATGAATGTTGGCTCGGATCACTGCATTCGCGAGTTGCGGAAGCCGTGTGAGAGTTTCGCGATATTCGTTGGGGTGGATCGCTTCTTCATGTTTGGCCATGTCGGTGGCATGAACTCCTTTGCATCAATAATCTTCGGTTAGCCACGGGTGAAGAGTGAATTTATAACGACCGGATTCACATCCAAGTGACGCTATCCTGAACCCTTTTGGGGGAAGTAGTGCAGGACCACGAAGATAACCGCCGATTGATTTTTGCGTATAGATAGCTGCGCAGTATGAGCAAGATTGCTCACCCTCCTTCGCTTCGCACCTTGAGGGCTGTGCCAAAGGTCTGCGTTTTTGACACCATTTTGACAGCGCTTTGCTTAGAGTGAGCTTTGCGGGAGAGCGGGTCATGAGACGCAGTGTCGGCGGAAGGTGATCGCTACGCTCTGGTGAAAGCGAGCCAAAGGAGGCGCAAACGTGGTGGTATGGCCCTTGGCTGTTTATTTCGCGGCAGTCATCCTGATCGTCGCGACCATGTTGAGCCTCTCGTACGTTCTAGGCCAGCGCCATAAGGAACCCGCAACCGGATCGCCGTACGAGTCCGGCATTGTTTCCGAGGGTTCCGTGCACGTGCGCTTGTCCGTCAAGTTCTATCTGACCGCGATGTTCTTTGTCGTATTCGATCTCGAGGCCGTCTTCATCGTTCTCTGGGCGGTCGCCGGTCGTGAACTGGGCTGGGCGGGCTACGGAGAGGTGCTCATTTTCATTGGAGTTTTGTGTGCGACACTCGCTTACCTTTGGCGCACCGGAGCGCTCGACTGGTACCCGGCGGGACCTCGCACGGAAGGCAGGCTCTGATGCCATCTCCGCTCGTTCAACGCAACTCCCTTGAAGAGCTGGTACGCCCCGGCGACGATCCCAACGAAAGCGCGATCCGTCGCAGCGTAGTTTTCTCCCGTCTCCAGGACCTGTTGGGCTGGGGCCGAAAGAACTCTATCTGGCCATTTAATTTTGGGCTTTCCTGCTGCTACGTAGAGATGGCGACGAGCTTGACCAGCAAGTACGACATTGCCCGATTCGGCGCGGAAGTGATACGCGGGACGCCGCGCGAGGCCGACCTGATGGTGGTTGCCGGCACCGTGTTCATCAAGATGGCTCCCGTCATTCTGCGGCTGTACGAGCAGATGATGGAACCGCGCTGGGTAATTTCCATGGGGTCATGCGCCAATTCCGGCGGAATGTATGACATCTACAGCGTGGTGCAGGGCGTGGACAAGTTTCTTCCGGTCGATGTGTATGTGCCGGGTTGTCCTCCGCGCCCCGACGCTTTTGAGCAGGGGCTGTTGCTCCTCCAGAATGCAATCGGCACGGAGAGGCGGCCCTTGAGCTGGGTGGCCGGTCCTCAGGGAACAACACGTCCGCCGTTGCCTTCCGAGCGCGATATTCATCGGGCGCAGCGGCAACGCGCGACCGTGCTCCGGCCCATAGACGAAATCTGAGACCATGATCACCGCCGCTCCTATCGTCGCCAACAGCATTCCCGCCACGGACATCTCCCGCAGTCTGCGTCAGAGGCTTGGCAACGCCGCGGTTACGCCGCAAGCCGCCGCCGATGGAATCCCGACTTTCTGGATCGCGCGCGAGAATGCTCACGATGCACTCGCCTACCTGAAGGACGAAGTCGATCAACCCTACCGGATGCTGTACGACCTTACCGCGATCGACGAGCGTATGCGGGTCCACCGCGAGGATCCGTCAGGGGGCGACTTCACGCTGGTGTACCACCTGCTGTCGTTCGACAGGAACCAATACGTCCGCATCAAAGTGCCTCTCAAGCGCGAGCAGCCGCCCATCGACACCAGTACCGATCTCTGGCCCGCAGCAAACTGGTACGAACGCGAAGTGTGGGACATGTTCGGCATACGCTTTCAAGGCCATCCCCACCTGGAACGCCTGCTGATGCCGAGGACCTGGGTAGGGCATCCTCTGTGCAAGGACCATCCCGCGCGGGCAACGGAAATGGGCCCCTTTCAACTGCCCGACGAAAAGCAGGAAGCGGAGCAGGAGGCAATGCGCTTCCGGCCCGAAGACTGGGGCATGCGGCCCGGCCGCGACGGCGAGGAGTTCCTCTTTCTCAACGTCGGGCCGCAACATCCCGGAACCCATGGAGTGCTGCGCGTCGTCCTCCAGCTTGACGGGGAAGAGATCGTAGACGCGGTCCCGGAGATCGGCTTCCATCACCGAGGCGCGGAAAAGATGGGAGAGCGGCAATCCTGGCACACCTACATCCCCTACACCGACCGGATCGATTATCTCGGTGGCGTGATGAACAACATGGCCTATTTGATGGCTGTTGAGAGACTGGCCGGGATCGTCGTGCCGCCAAGAGCGCAGGTTATCCGCGTGATGCTGGCGGAGTTGTTCCGAATCATCAGCCATCTTGTTTGGTACGGAACCTTTGCCCAGGATCTGGGCCAGCTCTCCCCGGTTTTCTATATGTTCAATGACCGGGAGCGCGCGTTCGCCATCATTGAAGCTCTCTGCGGAGCACGCATGCATCCCAACTGGTTCCGCATCGGCGGAGTAGCGCAGGACCTGCCTAAGGGCTGGGAGACGCTGGTCCACGATTTTCTGAAGTACATGCCGCCTCGCCTGGACGAGTACGACAAGCAGGTAATGCAAAACCGGATCTTCAAGGGCCGCACCAAGGGCGTGGGGGCATTCACCACCGAGGAAGCCATCGAGTGGGGCGTCACCGGCCCGGCATTGCGCGCCTGTGGCTTCGAGTGGGATTTCCGCAAGAAGCAACCCTACTCGGGTTACGAACAGTTTGAATTCGACATCCCTACAGGTAGCCATGGCGACTGCTACGACCGCGGGTTGGTGCGCGTCGAGGAGATGCGCCAGAGCCTGCGCATCGTCGCACAGTGCGTGGACAACATGCCGGAGGGAACTTACAAGTCGCTTCAGCCTCTTGCCTGTCCGCCTCTCAAAGATCACACCATGCACGACATCGAGACCCTGATCACGCATTTTGTGGGAGTGAGCTGGGGTCCGGTGATTCCGCCGGGGGAGGCGCTGGGAGCGATCGAGGCAACAAAAGGAAACAACGGCTACTACCTGGTGAGCGATGGCAGCACCAATTCGTACCGGACTCGCATCCGGACGCCATCGTTTGCGCACATGCAGATGTTGCCGATGCTGGCTCGCGGGCGGATGATTCCGGATCTATTTGCAATCCTGGGCGCGATGGACTTTGTGCTAGCGGACGTGGATCGATGAGGGGAGGAGACGCATGCTGACGGCTGAAGAGCGGCAGGAGATCGAGGGAGAGCTGGCGCATTATCCCACCAAGCAAGCGGTGTGCATCGACGCCATGAAGATCGTGCAACGTCATCGAGGCTGGGTTTCGGACGAAAGTCTTCGCGACATTGGCGAACTGCTCGAGATGTCGCCTGCCGATCTGGATGGGGTGGCGACGTTTTACAACCTGATCTTTCGAAAGCCGGTAGGGCGGCACGTCGTCATGCTTTGCGACAGCGTGAGTTGCTGGATCATGGGCTACGAACGCATGCGCGAGCATCTGACTTCGCGATTAGGAATCCAGTTCGGAGAAACCACGCCCGACAACCGCTTTACCCTGCTGCCCATTGTGTGTCTGGGAGCCTGCGATCACGCACCCGCCATGATCGTGAACAACAATCTGCATGGAGATCTCGATCCGGACAAGATCGACAAGCTTCTCGAGGAGTGCCAGTAGCGATGACTGTCGAGAAGCCACTTACCCAGGAGATTCCACCCGATGGCCAGGCTCTCGGCCTTCAGGGTTACGAGCGTTCGGGTGGCTACCAGGGGCTGCGCAGAGCTCTGCGCGGGATGACGCCGCAGAGCGTGCAGGAAGAGGTAAAGGCGTCCGGGCTGCGCGGGCGGGGTGGCGCAGGCTTTCCCACGGGAGCCAAGTGGAGCTTCACTCCGATGGGAGCGGACGTTCCGCGGCCCAAATATGTGATCGCCAACGCCGATGAGATGGAGCCTGGAACTTTCAAAGACCGATATCTCATGGAAGGAAACCCTCACCAGCTCATCGATGGGTTGATCCTGGCGGCCTACGCCAACCAGGCCGATGTGGCCTTCATCTTCATCCGGAGCGAATACAAGCTGGCACAGGAAAGGCTGGCGCGGGCGATTGCCGAGGCCTACTCCGCGGGATACCTCGGCACCGACATCTTGAGTTCGGGTTACGCGCTGGAAATGTATCTCCACGTCAGCGCCGGCCGGTATATGTGCGGCGAGGAGACCGGACTGCTCAACGCGCTTGAGGGAAAACGCGCCAACCCGCGCGCGAAACCGCCCTACCCGCAGGTATCGGGGCTCTGGGGCAAGCCGACCATCGTGAACAATGTGGAGACCCTGGCGAATGTGCCGCACATTGTCGAAAAAGGGGCAGCCTGGTTTCAGGGCCTGAGCCGCACCAAAGATGCAGGCACCAAGCTGTACGGCGCGAGCGGTAAAGTGAAACGGCCGGGACTGTGGGAGCTGCCGATGGGCACCACGATACGCGAAATCCTGGAAGAGCACGCGGGGGGAATGAGCGATGGAGTTTGCTTTCGCGGCGTCCTTCCCGGCGGCGCCTCCACCAATTTCCTGGTGGAGCAACACCTCGACGTTCCCATGGATTACACAGAAGTGGAAAAGGCGGGGAGTCGCCTGGGGACCGGCACCATGATCGTTCTCGACGATCGGACCTGCCCGGTAGGCATGACGTCGAACCTCATTCATTTCTTTGCTCAGGAGTCCTGCGGCTGGTGCACGCCGTGCTGGAGCGGCCTGAACTGGGCGACGCGAATCCTCGAAGCGATGGAAGAGGGACATGGGAAGCCGGGAGACCTGGAGAAGCTTTCCTTCCAGACGAAGTTCTGGTCTCCCGGGCAGACCTTTTGTGCCCTGGCGCCGGGCGCATCGGAGCCCCTGGAGAGCGCGCTGAAATTCTTCCGCGACGATTTCGAGCGGCACATCCGTGAGCAGCACTGTCCCTGGAGAACCTGATGGGCACAATCTACATCGACGGCAAACCCTACAAAGCGGATCCGGAGCAGAACCTGCTGCACGCTTGTCTATCGCTCGGATTCGATCTGCCCTATTTCTGCTGGCACGCCGCTCTGGGCTCGGTGGGCGCGTGCCGTCAGTGCGCTGTGAAGCACTTCAAGGATGCCAAGGATACTCACGGCAAAATCGTCATGGCCTGCATGACGCCTGCCGTTCCGGAGACCCGCATCTCAATTCTCGATCCGGAGGCTGCCGCCTTTCGCGCGGGAATTATCGAAGGGATGATGCTGAACCATCCCCATGACTGTCCCGTCTGTGACGAAGGCGGCGAGTGCCATCTGCAGGACATGACCGTGATGACCGGCCACAACTACCGCCGCACCCGGTTTGAAAAGCGAACTTTTCACGATCAGTATCTCGGCCCCTTCGTTTATCACGAGATGAACCGCTGCATTCAATGCTATCGCTGTGTCCGGTTCTATCGCGAGTACGCCGGAGGGAGCGATCTGAACTCCTTCGGCATCGGAAATGAGGTGTATTTCGGCCGCGACAAAGACGGAGTACTCGAGAGTGAGTTCGCCGGCAATCTGGTGGAAGTCTGCCCCACAGGTGTTTTCACCGATCGTACGCTCCGGCGCCACTACACGCGAAAATGGGATCTTCGCATGGCTCCTTCGATTTGCGCCCACTGCAGCGTCGGCTGCAATGTGACCATCGGAGAGCGCTATGGGCTTCTGCGCCGGGTCTTGACCCGATTCAACAGCGAGGTGAACGGCTACTTTCTTTGCGACCGTGGGCGATTTGGCTACGAATTCGTAAACAGCGAACGGCGAATTCGCGCCGCAAAATTAGACGGAGAGTTTATTTCGAGCGAAGAAGCGAAGCGGCAGCTTCAGTCTCTCGTTTCGAGCGGCAACCGGCCGATCGGTATCGGCTCGCCCAGAGCTTCGCTTGAGGCCAATTTCGCGTTGCGCCGAATGGTAGGGAAAGACCGCTTCTTTGCGGGTATGGCGGATGGAGAGTGGGAGACAACCTCCGCGATGGTGGAGATCCTTCAAGCGGGGCCGGCCCGTTCGCCATCGCTTCATGACATTGAACTCTCCGATGCGGTGCTGATTCTCGGGGAAGACGTCACGAACTCGGCGCCCCGGATGGCGCTCAGCCTGCGCCAATCCGTTCGTCAACAGCCTCTCGAGATCGTGCTGAAGCTGCACGTTCCTTTGTGGATGGACGCAGCGGTGCGGGATGTGATGCAGGACCGAAAGGGGCCCTTGTTTATCGCGGCGCCGGGCGCGACGCGGCTGGACGATGTGGCCACCCGGACTTACCGCGCAGCGCCTGATGACGTGGCGCGGCTGGGATTCGCTGTTGCGCATGAGATTGACCCAGCGGCGCCTGAGGTTGTCGCGCTGACCGAGGAGGTTCGGGAGTTGGCGCGCATCATCGCCGGTGCACTGAAAACCGCCAAGCGCCCTATGGTAATCTCCGGCGCCAGTTGCCGCAGCAGAGGCGTGATTGAATCCGCGGCAAACGTAGCCAGGGCTTTGTGCAATAGCGGTCATCCTGCCGGACTGAGCTTTATCGCACCCGAATGCAATAGCTTTGGGCTGGCGCTCATGGGAGCGCGTCCGCTGAGAGAGGCATTCTCGATTACGAGGAACGGCGAGGCTGCGCCCCTCATCATCCTGGAGAACGATCTCTACCGGCATTTTCCAGCGAATTCGGTGGACAGTCTTCTGGGATCGGCGACTCGGGTCGTTGTGCTCGACCACCTGGAGAACAAGACCACGGCGAAAGCAGACCTGCTGCTTCCCGCCAGCACCTTCGCCGAATCCGCCGGCACGCTGGTGAGCAACGAAGGAAGGGCGCAGCGATTCTTTCCGGTATTCCCGCAGCCAAATCCGGAAGACCGGGATGTGCGCGGCGATGCGCGGGAGAGCTGGCGCTGGCTGGGCGATCCGGCATGGCTTTCGCTCGACGATGTACTGGCAACCGTCGCGAAGGACCTTCCCCAGCTCGCTCCCATAGTCCGGGCCGCGCCCCCCGCAAAGTTCCGCATGGCCGGCGCGAAAATCCCCCGGGAGTCCCATCGCTCGAGCGGGCTCACTTCGATCACGGCAAATATCAGCGTGGTCGAACCCAGGCCACCCGATGATCCAGACTCGGCTCTCGCCTACTCCATGGAGGGCGACACCGGCCAGCCTCCGGGCGCGCTGCAGCCCTTTTTCTGGACACCCGGATGGAACTCCATTCAGGCGGTGAACAAATTTCAAAGTGAAATTGGCGATGCGTTGCGCGGCGGCGACCCCGGTGTGCGCCTCTTCGACGCTCGTCTCTCCGGAGATCGTTCGTCCCAGCCTGCGGCGTATTTCACCGCAATCCCCGCTCCGTTCACGCGCCGTGATTCGGAGTGGCTCATCGTTCCCATCGAGCACATCTTTGGCTCGGAGGAGCTGAGCCTCCAGTCGCCACCCGTTGCCGAACTGGCGCCAACCCCCTACCTGGCCTTGAGCGCCGTTGACGCCAGCGCCCTCCACATGGAAGGTGGGACTGGAGAAGTGGAGATCGAACTCGGCGGAGTGAAGCAGCGCCTGCCTCTGAAAGTGCTGCCCGATTTGCCGGCGGGAATCGCGGGCATTCCGGCAGGTCTGACGACTGCACGCGGAGAGGAGCTTCCGGCCTGGAGCCGGATCGAGCGAGTGCCATGACCAGTCCTTATCCATTTGCGTCGATCTTCGGCATCCTGATCGTAGCGCTCAGCCTCGCGGCGTTCCTCATCTGGGTGGAACGCCGGCTTCTTGCACTCTGGCAGGACCGTTACGGACCCAATCGCGTAGGGCCGTTCGGCCTGTTGCAGGTGCTGGCCGACATGATCAAGATCTTCACCAAGGAAGACTGGATTCCACCCTTTGCAGACAAGGCTGTCTTCGTGATCGCGCCGGCCATCATCATGGTGACGGTATTGCTGTCGTTCGCCGTGTTGCCCGTTGCTCCTGGCGTCATCGTCGTGGATCTCAACATCGCCCTGCTCTTTTTTCTGGGCATGTCATCGCTTGGCGTCTACAGCATCGTGCTGGCCGGCTGGGCATCCGGTAACAAATACTCCCTGCTGGGCGGGCTGCGCGCCGCCGCCCAGATGATGAGCTATGAAGTCTTCATGGGCATGTCCCTCATGGGAGTCGTGCTGCTGGCCGGCTCCTTCAACCTAACGACCATCGTGGAGGCGCAGAAGAAGCTGTGGTTTGTGGTTCCCCAGTTCCTGGGCTTCGCTCTGTTTCTGGTCGCCGGCGTAGCCGAGGCGCGGCGGATCCCCTTCGATCTTCCGGAGGCTGAAGCCGAGCTGGTAGCAGGTTTCCATTCCGAGTATTCCGGCATGAAGTTTGGGATGTTCTTCGTGGGGGAGTACCTCGGCATCATCCTGATCTCTTCGATGATCACGGTTTTGTTTTTTGGCGGCTGGCTGGGCCCGTGGCTGCCTCCGATCGTGTGGTTCCTGATCAAGGTGTTTGCCTTTATCTGCTTTTTCATTCTTTTGCGGGCATCGCTCCCGCGGCTGCGCTTCGACCAGCTCATGTCCCTGGGCTGGAAGGCGATGCTTCCGCTGGCGTTGGCCAATGTGGTTGTAACCGGCGCCATTGTGGTGGCGCTCAAGTGAGGCGATGAGGAAGGCGTGTTGCGATGCTGAGTTTAATCCGAGCCATCTGGAGCGTGCTCCTGCATACGTTTCATCGGCGGGTCACGATCCAATATCCTGAGCAGAAGCCTTACCTGGCTCCGCGCACACGAGGCCGCATTATTCTTTCGCGAGATCCGGACGGTGGCGAGCGCTGCGTCGCCTGCCAACTTTGCGCCATCGCCTGTCCGGTGGACTGTATCTCGCTTCAGGCGACAGAAGATGAAAACGAACGTCGCTATCCCGAGTTCTTCCGCATCAATTTCTCGCGATGCATCTTCTGCGGCTACTGCGAAGATGCCTGTCCGACGTATGCGATTCAGCTCACGCCGGATTTTGAAATGTCCGAATACAACCGGCAGAACCTGGTGTATGAGAAGGAAGATCTGCTGATCGATGGGCCGGGCAAGTATCCGGGCTACAACTTCTGGCGCGTTTCCGGGGTGCGGATCGGCGGCAAAGACAAGGGAGAGGCGGAAAACGAAGCGCCCCCGGTGGATCTCCGCAGGTTGATGCCATGACAAGTCTCATGGAAGCCGCCTTCTACGTCGCCGCGGTCGTGGCCATCGTCTCCACGATGCTGGCCATCACGCGGCTGGTGGCGGTCCATGCGCTGCTCTATCTGATCGTTTCGCTCCTGGCTGTAGCTGTGGACTTTTACACCATGGGCGCCCCTCTGGTGGCCGCTCTCGAGGTGATCGTCTATGCGGGCGCCATCGTTGTTCTTTTCGTCTTCGTGGTCATGATGCTGAACCTGGGAGCGCAGGCCCGCGACCGGGAGCGGCAATGGCTCTCAGGGAAGATATGGATCGGCGCTGCCATTCTCTCCGCCATCCTGCTGGCTGAAGTGATCTATTTGATCGTCCGCGCCGGGAATGTCGGCTCGATAAGCGGCGTTGTGGGCCCAAAACAAGTGGCGATCGCACTCTACGGCCCTTACCTGATTGGCGTGGAATTGGTTTCAATGCTGCTGTTGGGTGCACTGGTTGGCGCCAGCCATCTCGGGAGGCCCGCGCCAAAGAAGACGGAGGCACGATGATGAGCTCGATTCCAATGGGTCACGGACTGATTCTGGCAGGAATCCTGTTCGCACTAGGTCTGGCCGGACTGCTGATGCGCCGTAACCTCGTCTTTATTCTGATTTCGATCGAGATCATGCTGAACGGTGCGGGCGTGGCATTTGTCGCGGCAGGATCCCGTTGGTCGCAGCCCGATGGCCAGATCGTGTTTCTCTTCATCCTGGCCACGGCGGCGGCCGAAGTTTCCATTGCTCTGGCGTTGCTCGTTCGTTTCTATCACCAGCACAGCACGCTGGACGCCGACGCCGCGAGCGGTATGAGAGGTTGAAGATGCTTGGCCTTCTCTGGCTGGTACCGGCGATTCCCTTTGCGAGCGCGCTCGCACTGGCCGTACTGCGCTTTCCGCGAAGAGTCGTGGCTTGGATAGGAGTCAGCTCGATCACCGTTTCTTCCGTTGTTTCTCTGCTCGTGACGTTCTCCTTTCTGCACACTCCGCCCTCCGCCATCTCGTATACCCAGGTCCTGTGGACATGGCTCGATGTCGGCGGTTTCCGTCCTGAGATCGCTCTCTATCTCGATCCGCTCTCGCTGATCATGGTGGTGGTCGTTGCATTTGTCAGCTTACTCATTCACGTTTATTCGACGGAATTCATGATAGGCGACGATGGCTACGCCCGATTCTTCGCCTATATGAATCTGTTCGTGGCTTCGATGCTAGTGTTGCTCCTGGCCGACAATCTCCTTCTGCTCTACCTGGGATGGGAAGGAGTCGGTCTGTGCAGTTATCTGCTCATCGGGTTCCGGTATCGCGACCCGGAAAATGGCCGGGCCGGCCGCAAAGCATTCATCGTGACCCGCGTCGGCGACACCGCCCTGATGATCGGGCTGTTTCTGCTCTACCGTAATCTGGGCACGTTAAATATTCAGGAACTCATGCAGCGGGCCTCGCAACACTGGCACACGGGGTCCGGCGTGGCGATTGCCGCCGCCCTGTTGCTGCTGGGCGGCGCGGTCGGCAAGTCGGCGCAGCTGCCGCTGCAGACGTGGCTGCCGGACGCCATGGCCGGTCCCACTCCGGTCAGCGCCTTGATCCATGCGGCCACGATGGTGACGGCCGGCGTTTATCTGATCGCGCGCACGCACGTGCTGTATTCCCTGGCGCCACCGGCACAGTTTGCCGTCGTTGTGATCGGCGCGGCTACTCTGCTGATCGCGGGCTTCAGCGCGCTCACGCAATGGGATCTCAAGCGGGTGCTCGCCTACTCCACCATCAGCCAGGTCGGCTACATGTTTCTGGCCCTGGGTGTGGGCGCATGGCCGGCAGCCATCTTCCATTTCATGACGCATGCCTTCTTTAAAGCGTTGTTGTTCCTCGGGGCAGGCATCGTGATCAAGTCATTGAACGACGAGCACAATATCTTTCGCATGGGAGGGCTGCGCAGGCAGCTTCCCGTCGCCTTCTGGACATTCCTGATCGCGGGATGCTCGCTGGCCGGATTGCCGCTGATCACCGCCGGCGCCTTCAGCAAGGACTGGATAGTCTGGGGAGCCTGGAGCGCCGCCAACGGAAGCGGGGGGCTCTGGATCGTCGCTATCGTTGGCGTTTTGTTGACCTCTCTCTATACGTTTCGCATGATTTTCCTGGTCTTCTTCGGTGAAGCGCACACCCAGGCCGTCAAGAAACCGGGCTACGCAATGCTCGCTCCCTGTGTAGTACTGGCCTTGCTCTCGATCGCGAGTGGATACCTGAAGACACCCTTCGCACGATTCCTGGAGACAGTCCTTCCCTGGAATACCGCAGGTGTCCATGCAGCTCCGATCACCGAAATCACTTCCGAAGTGATCGCCGCGCTGGTGTTTTTGTTAGGCGCGTATCTGTCCTACGCCTTTTTCCTGCGCAGGCGAGCCTACGCTACGAGGCTGACATCGAGCACGGTGGGCGGCGTATTGCATCGCTTCTGGTTTTCCGATTGGGGAATGGATTGGCTTTACGACCGGACGCTTGTGCGGCCGCTGGTCTGGTTGGCGCGCATTGATAAAGACGATTGTATCGACGGCTTCTATACCGGTGTCGCCCGCGTGAACGAAATTGCCTGGCGTGTTCTCAGACGCACCGAAACGGGAAGATTGCGCTGGTATGCGGCGGGCATCGCTGCCGGAACAATTGTTTTCATTGCAGTGGTGCTGTTTCTATGATCCTTCTCTGGCTCATCGTCGTCCTCCTCATCGGCGGGATTCTCGCCTGGGCGGCAGCGCGGTTACGTCCGCTCCTGTGCCGCTGGATCTCGCTTGTAGCCGTCACGATCGATCTGGTGCTGACGTTATGTCTTGCGGCGCGAGATTTCACCGCAGATCGCTCCGGCGGAAATCAGTGGTTTGAACAGGTGGATTGGAGTTGGATCCCGCAGTTCGGCATTCATTTTCATCTGGGAATCGATGGCCTCAGCCTTCTGCTCGTTTTGCTCGCGCTTTTTCTGGGTCTCGTGGCTTTGCTGATTTCCTGGACGGAAATCACCAAGGCGGTCGGCTTCTACCATTTCAACGTGTTGTGGATTCTCGCCGGAATTATCGGCGTGTTTCTCTCTCTCGACCTGTTTCTTTTCTATTTCTCCTGGGAGTTGATGCTTGTCCCCATGTATTTTCTGATCGTCATTTGGGGGCGCGAGCGCCGGGCATATGCCGCGACAAAGTTTTTTCTTTTCACCCAGCTGAGCGGGCTGTTTATGCTGATTGCGATCCTGGCCCTGTACTTTGCCCACTACCATGCGACGGGCGTCTACACCTTCGAGTATATGGAGATGTTAGGCACCCCGCTCAGCCCGCATGCAGCCATGTGGATCATGCTGGGCTTCTTCATCGCCTTCGCGGTGAAGCTTCCGATGTTTCCGTTTCACACCTGGCT
>DATCDL010000326.1:0-11941 GCA_036510715.1 Acidobacteriaceae bacterium | reverse complement strand
ATATATCGCCACGAAATCGGGAATGAAAACGCTGGAAGAGGCAAAAGTGAAAGTCCACGAGCTCCTCGAGGAAATCTTTGAAGAAGGACATCATCATCACGACTGATGCACGTCCAGTTTTGATTCACGCGAGGTCGGAGGAGTGGAGTGGCTATGCTGAACTCAAAGAGAGCGATTTTGTGTTGTGCCTTGGCTGTTTTAGCAACGCTGTTTCCCTGCGCGCACGGGCAGGTGTTGCAAGGCTCTGATCTGACACACGCGCTGAAAGGTGGCGGCTATGTCATAGTGATGCGCCACGCTTCCTCTCCTCGGAGCACGCCCAACCCGGAAGAACAAGCTCCCGGCAATACGAAGTCCGAACGACAGCTCGACCAATCGGGGATCGACGCCGCCAAACAGATGGGGGTCGCTCTGCGGAGGCTCGACATCCCGATTGGAGTTGTCTACTCCAGCCCGACCTTTCGAGCGCTGGAGACGATTCGTTTTGCAAACCTGGGCCGTGCGGTAGTTGTCCGGGAACTCGGAGACAATGGGATGTCGATGACTTCCACCAGTGCCGAACAGACTTCTTGGCTTCGTAAGGCAGTGACACACTTCGAATCGAAGAAGGACGTGTTCATCGTGACTCATATGCCGAACATCGTCGCAGCCTTTCCCGATGGGTCGGCGGGACTAGGAGACGGTGAGGCTCTAATGTTTGGGCCAGACGGTCAAGGTGGAGCGAGAATCGTGGCTCGAATCAAGATTGACGAGTGGTCTAGGTTGCCCCATTAGAGAAGGGTCGGCTTCCGCTGTTGAATCGCGCGTTCACAGCGCAGTAGACGGGAATGTGCAGCGTTGGCGACAGGGCGAGCAGGGTTCTATGGTCACGAAGGACGGTATTGTTAGGTAACGATAGACGCCGTTCTCGTCACCAGAACGATACGTGAGGAGTTCCGGCTAACTCTTCCCGTGTGATTTAAACAGCTAGTGATGAGACGATGTCCTAGAAATGCGAGGACATTGTCGTTTATGGCTTATATCGAAGGTGAAGGACGCAATCAGGGGACGCTCTTCCCGGTCGTTCTGGACGATCTCGTTCCTGCCGATCACATGTGCCGAGTGGTTGATGCCTTTGTTAGTCAACTCGATATGGAGAAGCTGAGCTTCGAACGCGCCCGACCTGCCGATACAAGTAGACCGGGGTACAATCCGCGTTCTCTACTGAAGCTGTATCTATATGGTTATCTGAATCAGATCCGCTCTTCGAGGCGCTTAGAGACAGAGTGTCGCCGCAATGTGGAAGTGATGTGGCTGCTGGAGCGGCTATATCCAGACTACAAATCGATCTCGGAGTTCCGACGCATGCACCGTGACGCGGTAACGGCTGCCGGTGTGGAACTGGTTCGCTTCGCGAAAAGCTGTGGGTTGATTCGCGGCGAGTGGGTTGCAGTCGATGGAAGCAAGTTCCGCGCTGTGGCTAGCATCGACACGGCGCGCGAGCGCTTCCAGTTACAGAAATATCTCGACAGTATGGAGAAGCTGGATCGTGAGCAGTCTCCAGAGTTCGATAAGGCTGGAGTGCAAGCTGCTTTAGAGAAGCTGAAGCAAAACCCTGAACCTGAAGCGGGCTTCATGGTGATGGGGCGAAGCACTCAACCTGCATATAACTTGCAGAGTGCAGTAGATGCTGAGCACACACTGATCATCGCGCACGATGTTGTGCTAGATGCAGCGGATAACCGTAGCTTGGAGCCAATGGCTAATGCTGCAAAGGCTGTGCTTGGAAAAGAAGACTTCCACGTCGTTGCAGACGCAGGTTACTCGAACGGAGAGCAAGCGGCCAACTGCGAGGCCAGAGGCATCAAGCCGTGCGTTCCGGCGACACGCACCAGAAATCCGCACGGCGATGGCACCTTCTTCCAATGCGATGCCTTCCGTTACCAATCCGACACCGATACATATTTATGTCCGGGCGAGAAGACGTTGAAGCGCAAGGCGCGCCTGAAGAAAGATAAGTCGATCATTTATCTAGCTAACGCAAAGCACTGCGGCGGATGCTCTCTAAAACACCGCTGCACGGCGTCAACAGCGCGCCGGGTATCACGGCACATGTTCGAAGAGGCCCTTACCAGAATGAATGAACGTGCGACCGCAGCTACGATGAGGCTGCGAAGATCAGTCGTTGAACACCCGTTCGCAACCATCAAATATCGTATCTTCGGGCATCCACGCCTCCTCCTGCGCGGACGAACAGGAGCCCACACCGAACTCAGTCTCGCCGTCATGGCCTACAACCTCAAGAGAATGGCGAACGTACTCGGAAATACCCGCTTGACAGTGGCGCTTCAGAAGAACTGAACGAAACAAAGCCACGTTTAGCTGCGATCGGAACGAAGACATCCTCCGAACCTCTGACGTTTGTCGAGTTCCGTAACAACCTCGGAACTTGACTCCGGCACGCAGCCGGCGAGTGAAGCCGGAGTAGAGCGAAGAGGGTGCAGGGGGAAACGGCACGTGTTCCCCTGCCGTTTTTGGGGACAAAGAAAGGGACGGCAAAGCCGCCCCTCATAGGTTTTTCGCGGTGGTGGTTTATGCAGCTTTCTTGGTCGACTTGGCAGCGGCCTGTGGCGTCTTCCTTGCTTTTTCCTTCGCAGTGAACTCCTGCCGTACCTTGGTGGCGATGGCGTCGGTGTCCACCTTATATACGGTGGCAGCTTCTTTGAGAACGGTCGCCGGATTGCCCCGCGAGGACGCCACCAGGATGCTCGCTTCCACCAGTAGCCGGGAGAGCGTGCCTTCATCCGCACGACGAACAAAGGCAGTCAGCGTTTTGCCGATGCCACCATCGTCCCGCTTCTGCCGGATGCCATGCTGCCGCGCCAGCATCTCAACGCGGTTTTCGTCCATGACACTTACCAGCTTCTCAAGGATGAATAGCAGGTCACGCTTCATGAGGCGGACCGGAACGGCGGCGCTTACAGCGGCGAGGAAACGGAGGCCGGTTGTGTTGGCAATGGCCTGCTCCTTGCGCTGCTTGTCTTGCTCGGCCTTCCATTTTTCATCGTTGCGGCTACTTGGCTTCTTCGGATGATGGATGGGGCAGGATGGATTGGCGCACACCTTATGGATGGTGCCAATGTCGCTGCCTTCGGTGATGATGGCCTCGGTGGTGAACTTGCACGACTTGTACTCCGGCCTTTGGGCTTGGTGCTTGTCCTTCGGTTTTTCATCCTGAATGGCGGTGTACCGGTTGCGTGGGAGTACCGGACTGCCTTCCTTCTGCCCAC
Organism: Acidobacteriaceae bacterium; assembly: GCA_036510715.1. Lineage (GTDB taxonomy): Bacteria > Acidobacteriota > Terriglobia > Terriglobales > Acidobacteriaceae > Granulicella. Next base: position 8,672 of record DATCDL010000326.1, on the reverse strand, counting down.
CGTAGGCGGTGCTGATCTGCACCAGCTCCGGCTTCGCGGCGATGGTCAGAGCGACGTGCGCCGAGACTTTGGCATCATAGCAACTCGGGTCGGTGCAGCGGTCGCCTTGTCTGCCAAGGTCATCTCCGAACAACAGCTTGTTGTGACCAGTCCGCTTGGGGCAGTCGGCACAACTGCCAGCGGCGGGAACAAGCTGCGCATCCCGCTTGTTGAAGGGCGCATCTTTGAGGACTAACAGGATGTTCGAATCAATCCAGAATTGCAGATTGCGGACTGGAAGCAGAATGCGCGCTGGCTTTGCTCCATTGTTGTAGACCTCTTTGAAGCAAGCGGAGAGCGCCTGTGCCTGTTGCTCGGCTGGCAGCTTCGCCAGCAAGAGCGCGTGGCCAACGCCGATTTCGTCGGCATAGAATGCCTCAACGGCAGCGGGTACGAGGTCAGCTAGTTTCAGCCTCGAAGCCACGAAGATAGGCGATTTTCCCACTTTTGCAGCGATCTGCTCGATGCTGTACTTCGGTTCGTCCAAGGCCAGCAATGCGCGGAATCCCTGCGCCTCTTCCATCGGATGGATTTCAGACCTGACAAGGTTCTCGACCAATTGAGCCTCTAACGCGCCTGCATCCGAGAGGTTGACGATGCGAACGGGAACGGTGCTCTGTTCTGCCATCTGCGCGGCGCGATAACGCCGTGCTCCCGCGATGATCTCGAAGCCGTTCTCGGTAAGAGGCCGCACCAGCAGAGGCGACAATACGCCCTGGGTGCGGATGGACGCGGCCAGCTCCTGCAACGCGACAGGCTCGAAGGTGCGGCGCGGGTTGGTCTTCGATTCGTTCAGTACAGACAAGGGGACGTTGCGGTATTCGGTGGCATGGACGATTTGGGTTTCCATGATGACAGGCTCCTTTCAAGCGGTTGAGAGTGAAGGCACGGAGCGACAACAGGCGTTCACCGCTCCACGAGGGAGCGGACTAGCCGAGGATGCACTTGTCCGTGAAGGCTTCGAGAAAGCCCTGCAAGCGCAGGGTGTTGTCCCATGTCTGAGCAAACCTCTCATGCTGCTCCTGAAGCTGAGGCAGCGCGACATAGTGGCCGTTGACGATGGCTCGTGAGACTTGTTCGACGGCAACGTAATCGTTCCGCCAACTGAACGGAATCAGGTGAGCGCCGCCAGCATATCCAAGCTCGAAGCACATCTCTGGGTCGCGCATGGGGTCGCCGTTCTGTTCGCCGTAGTGACAGACAGAGAGTGCGGGAAGTGCCAACGGGCCGGACTCGTCCACAGCCTCAATGACCAGCGCCATATAGGGCGGGTTTTCGATCTTGACGTAGAGGCTGGGACGCCAGCCTCCCGCTTTCTGCAAGATGGCAAGTAGCGTCTTCATGCCGCCACCTCCGCAAGTGCGTCGGTGGTGGCTTCTTGCGCAACGGGCGGCTCCAGCGCGGCGAGGATGACACTGGCGGTCCGCTGGATCACTTCGAGCGATTCGGCCAACAGCGAAGCGTTGCCTTTGTAGAGCTGGATATAGTCGGCGCTCGCCGAACCCGTCAACAGCCCAACAGCCTTGCCCACCACAAACGCGACAGCCTCGGCCTCGGTCTCGCGCACGGTCTTCGTGGTAGCGGTGCGGCGGTCACTTTTATGCAACAGTTCATGCGCCGTTTCATGGACAAGGGTGGCGAAGGTTTCCGCCTTCGACTGTCCGGGCAACAGCGCAATACGTCCGCCGTAGCTCATGCCCAGCGCGGGGGCAATCTTCTCGTTGTAGACAAGCTGAATGCCCTTGCTGTGGAGGAAGTCGGTGAGGCGGTCGATGCTTTCGCCGGGGTCGCCAGAGACTTCGCGCATCTCCGGCAGGTCTACCCCGTCGGTCTGCGAAATATCGAAGACGTAGGCATTTCTGAAGCCAAGCAAGATGCGCTCATTCTGCTTGGTGATGTCCTTCTGGGCTTCGGCATCCTTTTTGCAACGAACCCCAACAATGGGGGCAAGGATGCGGATGCCTTTCTGCCCGGCCTTCACGGAACGGCCGAGGTTCTTCCATGTCCAGAACCCGGCTACACGCGTGGCGGCCGGCATTTGCCGCGCAATCTCCAAGACGTTCCCGAAGGAATACGAATGGAAACGGCTCATGGCGGTGAGGTAGTGGGTAAGGGCGTCGGAATGTCCCGCCTCTAACTGCTCAATCAGCAGCTTGATATTGGCGGCGATGAGTTCCTGTTTGGTGTTGGGCTTTCTGCTGTCGATGGTGGCGATGGTGTTGTCGTTGCTGCTCATGTTGTTTCTCCTTTGGCGGTTGCCGTTGTTTTTCATGCCATGCGTGGCATGTACCTACATGCCGAACGCCTCCTGGCGAAGGCGGGGCGGCAAGGCGCAAGGGAGGGGTCTCCCCACCCTTGGAGAGGGAGCCGAAGGCGGAACGGAAAGGGCGGAGCGCAGCGGAGGTCTGCACAAGCGAAGCGCGGAAGATTGGGGAAACCCTTGTCGCCGCGCCAGGGCAGCGCCCTCAGCGAGGTCTGGTTTCCTTCTGCGTGCGCGTCAGCGCACAAGAGTTATCAGGGTCGCGTTGCGGCAGGAACAGGCCGCAGAGGAGGGTGGCGGAAGACGCGCCAGCGGCTGGAGACAGGCGAGGAGGAACTCCTCCCTGCAAATAAAGCTATGGCCATGCCCACGGCCTGGAACTCAACCTCAAAGGGCATGACAGTCCGCGCCAAGATGCGGTCTTTGAGCAGAATCCGCGGGCTCAAGTCCTGCTGACTCAGTCGGAACGCATTCTGTCTAGCATGTGGTTGCAGGAATTTGGGTGGACGTCCATCGAAGTGTTCGCCCCGATCTACGATCTCATCTGCAACATGATGAGCCAGTGTGGGCTGGTCTTTGTCCGACACGAAGAGGAATGGAGGACCGTGATGCAGGAGCATGCGGAAGCTGTGGATGCGTTCCCGCGAACGCGCGCTCGGCAAGCCCCCAAAGAAGAGTAGCTGCGGCTCCCGCCGGAGGAAAGCGAAGAGTGCGCTGACGGACCGATAGCTGTGTTATCACTGACGAGCTGCGACTGCATTGTCCCGAATCAAGTTCAATGTGGCGATCAGTGCGTTGGTCGATTCATCGGCGAACAGCCCGTCCATTCCATGGGGATGAACATCCGTGAAGGGGCTCTCGTAGAGCCGCGCCAGCTCGATATAGCCGCGTGAAGCCAAGTGGTTGATGATGAGATTGACGAACTCCGTCTGGTTGGCGTTCATTGGTTGTTCCTGCATGAACCGCGATAGCGCGGCCTTTGCCGCTTCGCGGTCCATGCCCACGAGCGACCTCACGAACAAGCCCAATCCCGCTGCCTCTCGCCCTGCGGCAGCGATCTCTTCCTGCGTGCTGCCCTCGGAGAGGAATATCCCTTCAAGAACCTTCAAGTCTTCTGCTGTCAGGGGTTCATTGAACCGGAGCTTGTGCAGCACAGGATCACTTTCATGCTTCCTCAAAAAGACCATCGCCTTTTCGCGTACCTTCTCAACATCCACGCCAACCGACGCCCCCGGCAGGGGGACGATGGTTCCTTCCGCAATCTCATCTGCGAAGTCTGTGATCACAGTGGTCCGCTTGCGGTATTCGATGAACTGAATGAGATCCCGCAGACCTTTGCGCACGCCCTCAAGATGGACGACTGTCACGTCTTCCCAGAAGGGCGACGATTGAATCTCCTGGAGTAAGGACAGCTTTGCAGCGACGGCAGGGATAGCCACCTGCGTCTCCAGCAGCCGTGCAATGGTTTGCACCCTCTCACACATTGCGGCGAAGCCTGCCTCACCTCGCAGAAGAGCCAACTGCATTCTCAATAGGAGCAGGTCAAACTGCTTAGCCTCAAGAGAATCGGGCGCCGTTGCCGAAGGCAACCCTGCAACATCATTTTCCAGCGTAGCCTTGTCTTCGGGAGATAGCGTTTCCCACGCTTCAGGCTGTGCGAAGTGCTCGACCAGTCGGCGATGCGGCCGCACCAGGAAGTTATCCAGCGTCATTGCCGCCACCAATTGCCGCAGTCGTTCCGCGATTCCGTCACGCAACTCCCGCTCTTTGTCTTTGTCCTCAAGGCCGAGCTTATCCAGAACGGCAAGCAGCTCCACGCGACTTGCGAAGAGCTTCTTGCTCAAGGAATCTCCGGACGCGCCCTCGGTTGTCTCGGGATTCTGGCTGAAGAACTCCAGATTCTGACAAAAGTCGAAGAGGTAAAAGAACTGCTTGTCTTTGCCCGGGGCGAACAGATTCTTACGCAGGCGTGTGCCGCGTCCAACCATCTGCCAGAACTTGGTCTTCGAGCGAACCAGTTTGAAGAAGACAAGGTTCACCACTTCGGGCACGTCGATACCTGTGTCGAGCATGTCGACCGAGACAGCGATATGCGGAGCCTTCTCAGGCTGAGAGAAGCCGTCGATCAGGCTCTGCGCGTAGGTCACGGTGAAGTCGATCACCCGGGCGAAGTGACCCGCATACTGTGGATAGTTCTCATCGAAGCGCTTCACGATGAACTCGGCGTGGTCGTGGTTCTTCGCAAAGACGATCGTCTTGCCCAGACGGTCGCCCCCGGCTACCTTCTGGCCTTTCTCCATCAGGTGCTGCAGCACCTTGTCCACCGTGTCTTTGTTGAAGAGCCAGTTGTTTACATCCGCGGCGTTCACCTGGTCCGGGACGTCCTCGCTCTCTTCGTCCCACTCCAGCGCATCCCACTGGTCTTTCTCTTCTTCCGAGAGTTCGTTGTACTTGATGCCCTCTCGCTGAAACTTCAGCGGCACAGAGACAGCCCTGGGCGGCACGAGAAACTTGTCCTTGATGGCGTCGTCGAGCGAATACTCATCGGTCGGCACACCGTCTTCGAGCGTGAAAAGGCGATAAGTGTTGTGATCCACCTCATCCTTGGGCGTGGCCGTCAACCCCACGAGCAGCGAATCGAAGTAGTCGAAGATGGCGCCGTACTTCTGATAGATCGAGCGGTGCGCCTCATCCACAATAATCAGATCGAAGTAGCCCGCGCCAAAGCGACGGGTGCCGTCCTCGCGCTTGTCGTCGATCAGCTTCATCATCGTCGGATAGGTCGAGATGTAGACGCGTCCGCTTTCGCTCTTCTCCGTCACCAGGTTCACAGGCGAGGATGCGGGCAGATGCGTCTTGAAGGCGTTCGCGGCCTGCTTGACCAGGGCCACGCGGTCGGCCAGAAAAAGCACTCGCTTCACCCATCCTGCCTTCATCAGCAGGTCGCACAGCGCGATCACGGTGCGCGTCTTGCCGGAGCCGGTCGCCATCACCAGCAGGGCTTTTCTTTGGCGGTCCACTTCAAAGCGCTCGGCCACCTTGCGGATGGCGCGGGTCTGGTAGTAGCGCTCTACAATCTCCGCGTCGATCTCCTGAGCGCCGAGAGGCTTGCGTGTCTACCGCCGCTGGATCAGCAGCTCCAGCTCGTCGTGCGTGTAGAAGCCGCTGACCTCGCGCGGTGGATGCTCCATGTCGTTCCACATCCAATGCTCGTAGCCGTTGGTGTAGAAGATGACCGGACGCTGGCCAAACTTTGACTCCAGGCAGTCGGCATAGAGCTTGGCTTGCTGCTGGCCTATATGCGGGCTCTTGCGCGCACGCTTGGCCTCGACCAGTCCCAGAGGTTTGCCGTCCTTGCCCCACAGCACGTAATCGACATAGCCAATACCGGAGTCCGACGGCATCCCGCTTACCTCGTACTCGCGATCCTGCGGCTGTTTCAGTTCCCAGCCGGCTTCGGACAGCATCAAGTCGATGAAGGCGTCGCGCGTTTCCTTTTCGTTGTAGTCATGGGTATCGGGCGCGGCTTCATTGCGCTTGCGGGCCTCGGCAATCTCGGCGCGCAACTGTTGCAGCTCGGCGTCCATCGCCGCCTGGCCGCTTATTAACTCACTGAGCTGCGCGTCTTTGGCGCTCAGCGCTGTCTCCAACTCCTGCAGCTTCGCCTTCGTCGCCGGAGGGACGGGTGAGGTCGTGGGCAGCAGGACCGGCAGGAATTGCAACGTGTCGGCGGGTTTTGGGCCACGAGCGTAAGTGCGGGACAGCCAGAAGGTAATGTGGAAGAGCTCGCGGACGGCTGCGACCGCATTCTCCTGGGTCACGACGCGGCGGTCGGCGTGGACGGCGCGGTTGCCGTGCTCGATGATGATGCGCGCCTTGGTCTGGATGCCGTGTCCGGCCACCTGGATGAAGGTAGGCTCATGCACCAATGCGCTGAGGCTCTGTTGGTAAGGCGGATGGAGGCGGCTGTCGCTGCGGTAGAGCCACTGCATCACCAGCTCCAGCGTGCGCCGCGTATGGAAGCACGCCGTGCCGGGGTCAGGGATGACAGACGATTCAGCCTTCAGCGCAGACTCGTAGATCTGCGGCCACTCGTTCTGCAGAAAGCCGAAGTTGGTGGACATGGCTAGAGTTCACCTCGGAAGGCGCGGTGCTGGAGGGCTGTAAAAGATTTTGTGACGTGCGAAGCAGATGCGCGATACATAGTTCGAAGGGCTGAAAGCGATTTTATCTGTCGCGCAAACTCGTCTTGGATATCCATGGTTGGCACTGGCACCTTGAAATTCTTGATCTCACCTAGACCCAAATCAGGAACGGCTATAGCCTTTACGCCCTTCTTCGCCTGCGTCAGTGCAAAAGGGGAATCTAAGAAAGTACACAAGAACCTACGGTTGACCAGCTCGCGATTAGGTCTTACAGTGCAGCACGAGTATGAAGCCAAGAAGTCAAAATCGACTTCTACGAGACGTGCTTTACCCAAGTTCACGCCGATCCTTGAATAGATGATGTCGCCTCGCTTCGGTCGGCTCTTGCGGGCAAGCCTATCAAAATCTTCTTGGGAGATTTTCTTGACATTCTCGAAAGATAGCGTTCCATCGTCCAACAAGTCTTTGGCAGAAATGAAGGGCAAGCCCTCGTCTACGGCCAGTGGCATTTTGTGATCTATATCTGAGATCTCTAAACACAGTTCATCCAATCGCCTGATATGCCATTTCTTAGGGTTTGTGGAAGGATCGCCGAACATTTCGAGGAAGAGGGATTGGGTGAGGGTGTCGAGTTTGGCGAGAGCCTGGCGGCGCTTGGCCCGCAACGCCTCCGCCTGATCCAGAATCGCCGCAATCCTCCGCTGCTCCTCGATCGTTGGCGTAGGAATGTCCAGTCCTTCGAGAAAATGTCGGGGTACACGCCTTTGTCCGGCGCTGCCAGTCATCTTTCGCCCACCTTCCGCGATGACCCAGGCCTGCCGCAAAAAGTGAGTCAGGTATTTGGCATCGAGTAAATTGGACTCGACGCGGATGACATGAAACTCGGTTGTCCCGAAGCCACATTCGTGTGAGATATCCGCAATAGCAATCTTGCCATTTTCGAAACACGGCGTGATCTTCGCCACCAGAACATCTTTTTTTTGGAAGAATGTGTAACCAGCCAAGACTTCTGTTGACGGCCGCTCTAGCTCTGTTGTAGCCACGGAATTCTCGGCGATAACAGAAGCCATCGGCATAAATGCGACGACCTGATTCGTCTCCAGTAATTGCTTACGAGGCGGCGGTGGATCAAATTCTGCAAGTTGTTTGAGTGGTAATGTGTGCCACTTCACCGCAGCATCCCCTCCAACTCCCTCAACCCCGCCTCAATCTCCTTCTCCAGCTCCATCAGCTCGCGCAGAATCACCTGCGGGGGAACATGCGCGACATCTTCGTAGACCACCTCTTTGTAGCGATTCAGGCTCAGGTCATAGCCCTTCTCGGCGATCTCGGTCTTCGGCACGCAGAAGCTCTGCGCCGTTCGAGGCCGTTCGCTCTCGGCGAGGTCGCGCTGTTTCCAACGGGCCAGAGCATCGGGCAGGTTGTTCTTTGCCGCTTCGTCCACGGTTAATGGCTGTGGCGGCACCGGCCCCAGCTTCTCGAACGGCAGCAGCTCCTGCCGCTTGTCATCGAGCGACCAGCCGTCGGCGCGCACGTCGTAGAACCAGACAAAGTCCGTATGGTCGCCGGCGGTGCCGATGCGGGTGAACAGCAGGATCGCGGTCGACACGCCGGCATAAGGCCGGAACACGCCCGACGGCAGCTTGATCACGGCATCGAGCTTGTTCTCCTCGATCAATATGCGGCGCAACTCCTTGTGCGCCTTCGACGAGCCGAACAGCACGCCATCCGGCACGATGACGGCAGCGCGGCCGCCGGTCCGCAGCAGCCGCAGGAATAGCGCGAGGAACAGCAGCTCGGTCTTCCTGGTCTTGACGGTGCGCTGCAAATCCTTGGCGGTTGACTCGTAATCGAGCGCGCCGGCGAACGGTGGATTGGCGAGCACCAGCGAATATTTGGCTGCATCCTCGGCATGATCCTCGGCGAGGCTGTCGCGATAGGCGACGTTGGCGCCTTCGACGCCGTGCAGCGCCATGTTCATCGAGCCGATGCGCAGCATCGTCGGGTCGAAGTCGAAGCCGTTGAACAGACCTTCGTTGAAGTGCCGCCGCAGCTTGTCGTCATGGAACAGCGCGGCGTGGTGCTGGCGCAAATATTCGGCGGCGGCGACCAGGAAGCCGCACGTGCCACAAGCCGGGTCGCAGATCACATCCTCGGGCTTCGGCGCGACCAGCGCCACCATGGTCGCGATGATGTGGCGCGGCGTGCGGAACTGGCCGTTCTGGCCG
>DATCDL010000325.1:0-3949 GCA_036510715.1 Acidobacteriaceae bacterium | reverse complement strand
ACGGGTACGCGAAATCCGGTCAGCCCTTCCTGCTCAGCCTGCACTTCAACGCCCCGCACTGGCCGTGGGAAGCCCCCGGCGATCAGGCCGAGTCCGTGCGCCTGCAGCAACCGCACGAGAGCATTGCGGACTTCGATGGTGGAACGCAAAAGACGTATCAGCGAATGATCGAAGACATGGATCTGCAGATTGGGCGCGTGCTCAAGTCGCTCGATCAGCATGGACTGACGGAGAACACGATCGTGCTTTTCACCAGTGACAACGGCGGCGAACGATTCGCGGACACGTGGCCGTTCACTGGCAAGAAGACGGAGTTGCTGGAAGGTGGCTTGCGCATTCCGGCGATTCTTTCGTGGCCCGCGCGGCTGCGGCAGGGGCAGGCTACGGACCAGGTCGCGATCGGCATGGACTGGATGCCGACGTTTCTGGCCGCTGCGGGCACGGTGCCCGATCCGGCCTATCCTCCCGATGGGATGAATCTGCTGCCTATCCTCACGAGGAAAGAAGCTGTCGTGCCGCGCAAACTTTTCTGGCGGTATAAGGCGAACGCTCAGCGAGCGGCGCGTGATGGCGATTATAAATTTCTGAAGATCCTCAACAACACCTTCCTCTTCAACGTCGTGGACGATCCGCTGGAGCGAGCCAACCTGAAGAAGCGTCATGCGGATGTATATGCCCGGCTGGTTGAGGAATGGCTCGCGTGGAACAGCATGATGCTGCCAGAGATTCGAGGCAGCTATACGGACAGCTTCGATGGAGAGGAGCTCGCGGATCATTTTGGTGCACAGCGGCCGGACCAGCAGCCGGATAATCCAACGCCGCCTAAAGAGTAGAGTGGCCTGGCGAGAGGAAACTATGCGTCGGTCGGTTGTTGTATCGGTCATTGTGCTTTTGATGAGCATGTCGAACGTGCGCTGTAGTGGGCAGGCATTTCAACATCCAACGCTGGTGCAGTTAGACCAACCGGCAAAGCTCGGCGAGTTTCCTCTTGTTGGCAGAGGTCGCGTGGCGGCGATCTATCTGGACCCCGAAGAGGACAGCACACTCGGTGCGGCCGTCGAGGCCTTTGCCTCCGACGTGGAGCGCGTGAGCGGCGTGAAGCCTCTGATACTGCACTCGCTTCAGGCTCCGCTTCCTGCCTACGTGGTGGTGGTGGGCGTGGTGGGCCACTCGGAGGAGATTGATCGGTTGCGCCGGGAGCATGCCCTGGATACGAACCGGATTGAGCACAAGTGGGAGAGTGCGCTGACGACGGTCGTGCAGCAGCCCATGCCCGGAGTGAGGCAGGAGCTCGTCATCGCGGGCAGCGACCGGCGGGGTGCGGCCTATGCGCTATTCACGCTTTCGCGGCAGATGGGCGTATCGCCGTGGGTGTGGTGGGCCGACGTTCCGGTGGCTCATCACGGCGCGGTCTTCGTGCAGGCGCACGATGCGATCCAGCCTGAGCCGTCGGTGCCGTATCGCGGGATCTTTCTGAACGATGAGGACTGGGGCCTGCGCCCGTGGGCGGCGAAGAAGATGGACCCGGCGCTCGGCAACATCGGTCCCCACACGTATGCGCGCATCTTCGAGCTGCTGATTCGTCTGCACGCCAACTCGCTATGGCCTGCGATGCACCCGGGGACGCTGGCGTTTAATGCGGTGCCGGAGAATGCGAAGCTGGCCGACCGCTGGGGCATCGTGATGGGCTCTTCGCACTCGGAAGCTTTGCTGCGCAATAACGTGGGCGAGTGGAACGAGAAGACGGATGGGCCGTGGAACTACCAGGTGAACCGCAAGGCGATCGATGCGTACTGGGACAAGCGGCTGGTGGAGAATGGCGGGTACGAGAACTTCTATACGGTGGGCATGCGAGGCGTGCATGACAGCGGACTTGAAGCCACGGGAAGTAATGAGGTGAAGGCGCGACTCGTCGAGCAGGTGATGGCCGACCAGCGCGCGTTGCTGGCCAAGCGGGTCAATCCTGACGTCACGAAGATCCCGCAGGTCATCTGGCTCTACAAGGAGTCGTTGTCGCTGTACCGCGCGGGGATGAGGGTGCCGGACGATGTGACGCTGGGCTGGACCGACGATAACTACGGTTATATCCGGCAGCTTCCGACGCTGGCCGAGCGGCGCCGCAGCGGCGGTTCGGGCATGTATTATCACGTCTCCTACTGGGGCTTTCCGCACGATTATCTATGGCTCTGCACGACTCCGCCGTCGCTGATACGGGAGGAGATGACCAAGGCGTATGACCACGGTGTGCGGCGCTACTGGATTCTCAATGTCGGCGACCTGAAGCCTGCCGAGGCTGACATCGACTACTTCCTGCAGCTGGCATGGAATGAGCCCGCGATGGCGCAGATCGACCAGAAGACGTTTCTTGAGCGCTGGCTGGCAGAGCAATTCCCGGCAGCAGACGCGCCGCGCATCGCTCAGGTGATGGAGAGTTATTACGAGCTTAATTTTGTGCGCAAGCCGGAGTTCATGGGCTTCAATGGCTATGACGACGGCGTGAAGCGCACGGACTTCAACCCGCTGGCGTGGCCCGTTGATCAGCCGTTTGGACAGAATGGAACACGCGTGCGTGCCTGGAGAAGCGTGGTTCGTGAGGAGGCTGCGGTGGCGCGGACGCTAGCACCCGCTTATCGCAGCACTTACTTTGAGTTGGTCAAGTATCCAGTAGAGGCGGCGGCCGCGCAGAACGAGAAGTTTCTTTTTACCGACCGCAGCTTTCTCGATGCGAATGAAGGTCATGAAGCGGAACGCAGCGCTGATGCGGAGAACGCTCGCGCTGCGTATGACCGCATCCAGATTTTGACGGCCGAATATAACCGCCTTGAAGACGGCAAGTGGGACGGGATGATGTCCGATACGCCGCGCGATCGTCAGGTGTTCAAGATGCCCGTCGCGGCTATGGCCGCCGATGCTTCGCTGGCGTTACCAGCTTCGTGGGGAGCGGATCGCTCGGCAACGGTTGCACCGACTGCTGGAACCACCGGCTTCGTGGAAGAGCACAACACCATCAGCATCAACGCCGCGCACTTCACGCGCAAGGATGACGGTGCGGCGGCGCACTGGCGTGTGCTTCCGGACCTCGGCATCTCGGGCGCGTCGGTCGTGTACGGCTCGCCGGGAATTCTCGCCGATGCTCCACCGGCAAAGTCGCTCGCTGCGGACGCGGCGTGGCTCGAGTATGAGTTCACGACCACCACCGGAGGCCCGGCGACGCTGACGATTCATCTGCTGCCGACGTTTCCGGTGGACTCGGAGCATCGGCTGCGCTTCGCGATAGACCTCGACGGCCAGACACCTGAGACGCTTGACCTCGCTGGACTAGGAGTGTGGCACGAGGGGAATGCTCCAACGTGGGAGTCGAATGTGCGTCGCAACTCGGCTATTTTGACGACGCAGATTGCGGAGTTGAAACCGGGGCACCACACGCTGCGACTGTTGTATGAAGATCCGGGCGTCGTCTTCGAACACCTGGTGCTGACGTTCGCGGGAGCGCCGCCGGCGTACCCTGTTCCGCCGGAGACGCGTCCGGCGCCGTAGGTAGGAACGATGTTGCGAGCTTGCGAAAATTAGGAAGAGCCGCTCGACTGGCGGATGATGAGTGTGGGTTCGAGCAGCTTCACCTGCGGCGGCTGTTTGGGTGTTCGCGCGACGTCGATCGCCAACTCTCCGGCCATCGCACCCATGCGCGCGGTTGCCTGATCGATCGAGGTGAGCGGCACCTTGAAATATGGCGCGTAGCGCAGATTGCCGCAGCCGACGAACGCGACGTCCTGCGGGATAGACAGGCCTGCGTCCATCGTTGCCTGCATAGCGCCGATGGCGGTGAGGTCGTTGTAGCAGAAGACAGCGTCGGGGCGGGCCCGGCGGGAGAGAAGCTCGCGCATGGCGTGGTAGCCGGCGGAGTCGCCCGCCTCCTCAAAGCGTTCGCGCGTGACGATGTAGTTTTTCG
>DATCDL010000324.1:0-5472 GCA_036510715.1 Acidobacteriaceae bacterium | reverse complement strand
GCTCGTGCCCGCTCTCTCCCTCGATCGCATCCGCCAGATTCTCCAGCGCCCGCAGGGTCAGATCGATCGACGCAGTAACTGTCGTCGCAAGATAGTGCCCCACCCCGCGACTCGCCAGAAACCGTCCGACCTCGACAATCTCCGCCGGAGTCGCCGCCATAAAATCATGCCCCACCGCCCCATGCACATGCACATCGAAAAACGCCGCTGTCAGCGTATCGGTCGACCCGTTGGGCGCGCCCTCGTCGACCCGAACAATCCTTCCATCCTCGATCGACACCTCGGGGTACTCCATCTCCCCCTCGTCGGTCACCAATCTTCGTCCGCTCAGCGTCGTAATCATAGATTCCTATTCCTTCAGTCCTGACCCCGGCCTTCGATCCTCCAGGGGTCACCGCCTCTTGCCAACCATCCTCATCACGAATCCGCACGGTAGGCGCATCGGACAGCAGAAGAGTTCGGCCCCTCCTTGCCGACGAGACGGAAAGTATGTTCTCGTAGTACACGATAGTGCATTGTTTTGTTCACTTCAACCTAAAATAATCATTTTCGCGAGGCCCCAGTCTCCAATGATCTTCCTTCCCTCGTATCTCGGTCGCCGCGTCCGCTCTAACCGCACCAGAGCCCTCTCCACGCTGCTCGTTGCGCTGCTGACACCAATCCTCATCTCCTCCGCGCAAACTCCTGCCACCCCGACGCCCCTGCTGTCTCCTCAGCCAAAGGAGTTCCACGCCACAGAATTCCTGCCCGTCCATGCAGCGACCGTGGTCATTCCCGGCGGCGATGCCGAAGATCTCTTCGCAGCCCAGAATCTCGACTCCTCCCTCGCCGAGCGTGGGATCCTGATCGCGCCTGCCGCCGGCCCCGTCGATCTCACCGTCACCCTTCTGCGCCAGCAAACCGACGCTGCCAAAGAATTTCTCTCCGAAGCCCACCTCTCCTTCGACCCCGCCATGCAAGCCGAAGGCTACATCCTTCTCTCGCGTCGTGACCCCCAGGGCAACGCCTCAATAACCATCATCGCGCAGACGTCTGCCGGAATCTTCTACGGCGTCCAGACCCTCAAGCAACTCATCGAAACGCAAGCCGGCATCAACACCCTCTGGCTTGCGACCATCCGCGACTGGCCCTCCATGAAGTATCGCGGCCTCCATGACGATCTCTCCCGTGGCCCATTTCCAACCCTCGCCTTCCAGAAGCATCAGCTTGAAGTCTTCGCCTCCCGCAAGGTCAACCTCTACTCCCCCTACTTCGAGCACACACTGCAATACGCCTTCGACCCTCTCGCCGCTCCCCCCGGCAGTTCCCTCACACGCGCCGAAGCCCAGCAACTCGTCGCCTTCGCTCGTCGCTTACACATCACCATCGTCCCCGAGCAGGAGGCCTTCGGCCATCTCCACCACGTCCTGCAATATGAAAAATACGCCGACCTCGCAGAGACGCCGCACGGCCATGTTCTCGCTCCCGGCCAGCCCGGTTCACTCCCGCTCATCAAGAGCTGGTTCACCCAGATTGCCGCCGACTTTCCCAGCCCTTTCCTCCACATCGGCGCCGATGAAACCTTCGAGCTCGGCACCGGACGAACTAAGCCCGACGTCGACAACCGTGGCCTCGGCCCCGTCTACGCCGACTTCCTCACCTCCATCCACACCACCCTCGCCCCCCTCCACCGCCGCCTTCTTTTCTGGGGAGACATGGCCACCACCGATCCCGACGCCATCCCTCGCATTCCCAAAGACATGATCGCAATCCCTTGGATCTACTGGCACAAAGACAGCTACGACAACGACATTCTCCCCTTCAAAAACGCTGGCCTCGAGACCTGGGTCGCTCCCGGCGATGCCAACTGGAACCAGGTCTATCCTCTCGAATCCATAGCTCTGGACAACATCGCCGGCTTTGTCGCCGCTGGCCAGCGCCTCGGCAGCACCGGTGAACTAACCGTCGATTGGAACGACGACGGGCAAGGTCTCTTCAATCAGGATTGGTTCGGCATGCTCTTTGGAGCCGCCGCCGGCTGGCAGCCCGGCAGAAGCGACGCCGCAAAGTATCAGGCCACCTTCGGCCATCTCTTCTACGGCGACACCACCGGTCGCATCGACGAAGCCCAAAGCGAAATCATCGCCGCCGAAGCCCTCATCGACGTCAGCGACGACGCCTTCTGGCTCGACCCCTGGAGCCCCGCCGGCCTCGCCAAAGCCGACAAGCTCCGCCCCAGCATTCCCGCCGCGCGTCTGCACGCCGAGCGCGCCATCGAACTCATCGAAACCGCCCTCGCCACCGATCCCACCCTGCGTGAAAAAGACGCTCTCCTCGCCATGGAACTAGGCGCTCGCCGCATCGACTTCATCGGTCTCAAGTTCCAACTCTCCGACGAAATGCGCCTCATCTACGCCAATGCCTACGCCATGAAAGACGACCGCAAGAAAGATTCCGCGACCAACGATCTGCTTTACTCCATCAGCAGCATGAACGGCCGCTGTCAGGATCTCCGCGACGGCTACTCCATGCTCAAAAACCTCTACCGCGATAGCTGGCTGGCAGAAAATCGCCCTTATTGGCTCGATAACGTCCTCGTTCGCTACGACCTCCAAATCCAGCAATGGCAGCAGCGCGGCGACGCCATCAACACCCTCATCAACACCTGGCACGCCACCAAGACGCTCCCCACCGCAGCCGAGGCCGGCATCCCCTCCCCGCCGCCAGCCGAACCCGCCGTCGCCAGCCCCACACCCTAAGCCAGAACCACCTTCCGTGCCTTCGCAGCACCAGCCCCCCTTTCCCAACCGGCCAAGATCGCGGCGTATCCTCGGAACAATCGTATTACCCTAATCCGATCACTTCACTAAACGAGACTGTTCATGCCACAGCAAAAATCGCCCGCCCCCTATGCCCACTGGATGCTCCGCGAAATCTACGAGCAACCAGCCACCCTGGCGGCAACCATCAAACGCTATCTCGATGACGATGACTTCAGCATCGAATACTGCGCTCCCATCCTCGCCTGGCTGCAGGGCGTCCAGAGCAGAATGTTGATCGCCGCCAGCGGCTCCAGCCGCCACGCCGGCCTTCTCGCTGAACTCGTCCTCGAAGACCTCAGCGGCATCGCCGTCGACGTCGAATATGCCAGCGAGTATTGCTGCCGCTCAGAGCATTCGCTCGCCAACGTCGCCGTGATCGTCGTCTCGCAATCCGGCGAGACGGTGGACACGCTCGCGGCATTGCACAAGGCCAATCTCACCGGCCATCAGACCCTCGCCATCACCAACGTGGACGACTCCACCATGGATCGCACCGCCACCATCTCCTTCCCCACCATCGCCGGCATCGAACGCGCCATCCCCGCCACCAAAAGCTTCACCGCCCAACTTCTGAATCTCTACCTCTTCGCCTTGATGTGCGCCTTGGTTCGAGGCACCCTCGACGCCTCCGAACTCAAGCTCCGCCTCTCCGAAGTACTCAAGCTACCCAACCAGATCCGATCGCAGCTAAAGGGCTGGGACAGCGCCATGCACCAGATTGCCCACCACTATCGCCATGCGAAAAATTTCCTCTATCTCGGCCGAGGCATTCACTACGCCATCGCTCGCGAGGGAGCTCTTAAACTCAAGGAGTCCGCCTACCTCTACGCCGAGGGCTATCCCAGCGGCGAACTCAAGCACGACCCCAACGCTCTCGTTGCCAAGGGAACGCCCCTCGTCATGCTCGCCACCGTCGACCGCTCCGATCCCGACTCCGTGCAGCGCTACGAGAAAGTTGTCCACCTCATGCGAGACATGCGCCGCCAGCGTGCCAGCATTCTCGCCATCGCGAATGTGGGCGACACCACCATCGCTGATCTCGCCGACCACACCATCTTCGTAGCAGAGATGCGCGAACCCCTCCTCGCAATCTGCGAAGTCATTCCCCTGCAACTCCTCTCCTACTGGATGGCGATCAACAACGGAATCGACGTCGACCATCCACGCAACCTGACCAAGTCCGTGCTGGCGGAATAACGGATCCAATCCCTTCTTCCTCGCGCATCGACGCCCAGTTCGCCGCACCCATCTGGCGCGCCCGCACACACAAGCAAAAGCGGTAGTGCAGACCTACTGCACTACCGCTCGCACTACCTGATCGCCTACCTGCCTTACGGCTTCACACCGAACGTAAACACGGTCTCGGTGTGCATCGTCTGCCCCGGTTTCAGCAGCGTCGATGGAAACTTCGGCTCATTGGGAGAATCCGGAAAGTGCTGCGTCTCCAAACAGAATCCAGCATGTTTCTGATAGGCCACGCCATACTTCCCGGTCTTCGTTCCATCCAGAAAATTCCCCGAATAAAACTGCACACCCGGCTGTGTCGTCGTCACCGTCAGCGTGCGTCCGCTGGTCGGATCGAACGCCTTGGCCGCTACATGCAACCCTTCGCCAGCATCGTTCAGCACCCAGTTATGGTCGTACCCGCTTCCAATCTTTAACTGCTCATTCGTGTCGTTGATGCGCGCGCCAATCGGAGTCGGCTTGCGAAAATCAAACGGCGTTCCCGCCACCGGAGCCAGCACCCCCGTAGGAATCTGCGTAGCATTTACCGGCGTATAACGATCCGCCGGAATCATCATCACGGTCCCCAGAATGTTGCCCTTCCCATTGCCAGCCAGGTTGAAGTAGCTGTGATTCGTCAGGTTCACCACCGTCGGCTTGGTAGTGGTCGCGCTGTAATTGATATGCAGCGACTTGCCCACCACCGTATAGCGCACATGCACCGTAAGAGCCCCCGGAAATCCCATATCCCCATCCGGGCTCACCAGCGACATCTCCACGCCATCCGGAATCTCCTTGCCGGTCCATACCTTCGTACTAAAACCCTCCGGCCCACCATGCAGCGCATTGCCGTTGTTGTTCAGGGGTATATGGTACGTCTTGCCATCGATTGAAAACGTGCCCTTCGCAATGCGATTCCCATAGCGACCCACAATCGATCCAAAATACGTAGCCGTATCGCCCTGGTACCCAGCGACGTTGTCATAGCCAAGCACCACATCCGCCTTCTTGCCATTCTTATCCGGTGCCTCAATGCTCACCACGCGAGCGCCAAACGTAGTAATCCGCACCGTCAGGTCCGCATCGCTGACAGTAAAGATCTCCACTGCCTTGCCGTCTGCGGTCTTACCCCACGACGCCTTACTCACGCTTGCCTGCGCCAGCGAACTCATCAGCAGAACAGCCGTCCCTACCATCGCATACTTGAACTTCATCGCTTCTCCTTTAGAACCTCTGCAACTCAACCCAACATCGCCAAACGATTCTTAACCACGCGCATCACCCTTGTCCATACGTGGCCTTCGCTCCATGCTTCCTCTGGTAGTGGCGATCCAGCAAAGCCTGCGAAACCTCCGCCGCATTCGCCTTCAGCGTCAGCGTCCGATACGCCATCTTCGCCACTGCCTCCAGCACCACCGCGTTGTGCGCCGCATCCGCCGCATTCTTC
>DATCDL010000323.1:0-3335 GCA_036510715.1 Acidobacteriaceae bacterium | reverse complement strand
GGCCGCGATTGCCTCTTTCGAGGTTTGGGGCTTCTGTGTCTGCTGCTGTTTAAGGTTCTGGATAAACGGCGTGACGGTGGGTGTGGTGGTGACGATGGCGGTATTCATGGGTGCTTCTCCTTTTGGGTTTGTGGTGGTGATTTAGGCGGAACGCGGATGATGCTTTGCGTCGTGCCAAGCGAGTACAGGGGTGATGTGGATTGTGGTGATGTCTTCCAGCCCATCGCTGAGAAGTTCCACGGGGACATTCCCTAGAACCTCTCCGCAGGTGGGGCAAGAGACGGTGACCGTTTCGCCGCAAAAGCCCAATTCCGCGAGGTCTACGGTGTCCTCGCCGAGGAGGTAGTCGCCCATCCGCACGTTGGCGAAACGCCGCCATGTGAAGGGGTTTGGTGTGGCTGGTGGTGTGGTTCGCATCTGGCCTCCCGCTTTTGCGTTTGCACGTCCGCGTTGAAACGCGGCATGTACATGCCGAACGCCACCTGGCGAAGGCGGGGGTAGCAAGGCGCAAGGGAGGGGTCTCCCCACCGGAGCGGAGCGGAGGCGGCCGAAGGCCGGTCTGCACAAGCGAAGCGCGGAAGATTGGGGATACCCTTGCGCCGCGCGATCGGGGCAGAGCCCCTTAGCGCACGGTCTTCCGAACGTTCTTGATCGCGAAGCGGATGGTTACAGGGTGGGCGTTGCGGGCGGGAACGGCCCGCTGAGGAGGGTGACGGAAGACGCGAAGCGGCTGAAGGCAGGCGAGGAGGCACTCCTCCCTAGCTGCACGAGATATCCACATGTAGGGCTCCAATTGTCACTTCTCCCCAGATGTAGTATGTTTAGAGTCACTTTCGTTATTTGTTCGCTGAAAGGGTTTTGAAATGAGTCTGCAGCATGTAGGCCACGCCGAGATCTGCGCCTTTGCCGAGAGCAGGGTCAATTTGCCGCGCGACAAAGCGAATGAATATCGGGCGCAAGTCGGAAGGCTGCGCGACAAACTGGAGAGCTATCTCGGCGACCATCCGGATTTCACCCTGAAAAAGATGCTGCTC
This sequence comes from Acidobacteriaceae bacterium, assembly GCA_036510715.1. Taxonomy (GTDB): domain Bacteria; phylum Acidobacteriota; class Terriglobia; order Terriglobales; family Acidobacteriaceae; genus Granulicella. The sequence goes on along the minus strand of DATCDL010000323.1, from coordinate 2,301 downwards.
TCGGGGAGTCTGGCAAAAGGAACTGCGCTTCGGACGCTCAACGATATTGACGTAGCTTGTTACATCAGCGGAGCAGACGCACCGCATCAGGTGAAGCAGCTTTTGAACTATCTGGCTGAAAAGTTGCGTAAGGCCTTCCCGAACTTCAGCCCGGATCAGGTGACGGCGCAGACCTATTGCGTCACTGTCTCGTTTCGTGGCTCGGGCCTCGATGTCGATGTCGTACCAATTTTGTATGACGGTGACGCTCAGTGGTACGGCAATCTTGTCAGCCAAGAAGACGGGCACTTCCTGAAGACGAGCATTCCCCTTCATCTTGAATTCTGTCGCAAACGTAAGCGTCAGCACGAAACGGATTTTGCGCAAGTAGTGCGCTTGGTAAAGGCGTGGTCCAAATATATGAAGACGGAGCACGAGGGTTTTCGGCTCAAGTCCTTCATGATCGAGCTGATCCTCGCGCACTTGAGCGACCAGGGACACAAGTTCGATAACTATCCCGAAGCGATGCAGACGTTTTTTACCTACCTCGCGAAGTCGGACTTGCGAGAAAAAATCATTTTTGGCGATTGCTACAAGCCCGCTACGGTCGGTTCGTTTACGGAACGTGTTCAGATCATCGATCCTGTAAACGCTCAGAACAATGTGAGTCGGCTGTATACGAAGGAACAAGCCTCACTCATTGTTGAAGTGGCGCTGGACGCGGGGGACGCGATCGATGCTGCCGGCGCAGCTCCAACCAAGGGTGAGACTGTGCGATATTGGCAAAAAGTTTTTGGATCGAGTTTCAACTGTGAGGGCAGATGAGTAGCTTCACTGTTACTGAGACAACAACGTTCACCGTGACCCACGCTCGGCACCTTGCTTCAAAGGTATCGGCGGACCTCAAACGGATGCAGCGCTTTTATGGCGAGCCTTCTGATGCCAACATCGCGCAGTATGAAGCGGAAGTGATCGAGATGCTTAAGGCTGGCTACTTGGGCACGCTGACACTGGGGTACAAGCGCGATGGAGCTTGGATCGAACCGACTCTACGCTATACCGCGCGGGATTTGGCCGGTGCTGATAGCGCTGACGATGATCCAGGTCGGGTTCGACCGGGAGCGAATATTGCGAACGCGACTTTCTACAACTATATGACCTACTCCTCGCGTTGGAACAGCTTGTCGAGTGCTGAGCAGGATGCGTTCAAAAAGGCGCTCCCTTTCTATCGTGGCGGAGCCCCTGAGCCGACTGTTTCTGGGTATCTGGAATCTGACCGCACCTACTCGTCTGGCGGTAGATCGTTGAACCGCGCGAGCGTTCGGAGTTATTCGTGAGCAGGCCAACGCTGGAAGACTTGTTTGAACGACGTTTGACCTACCCGGACTTCGAACCCCGTGAGCGCTTGGCCCGGCTTGTCGGATTGGACGATCATAGGGAGCGCCTTTCGAAGATTCTAGGTTTGCTGATTCATCAAAAGGGCTTTACACAGTGGCTCGCTAAATACCACCCGGACGCGGGTGCGCTGGGCAATTTGGTACGTTCGCGACCCCCACTCGTAGTGCTCGCTGGAGATGTTGGATCTGGCAAGACGGAACTAGCCGAAACGATAGGCGACGCCGTAGCTCGCCAGGAAGATATCGAAATCACGCTATTCCCCCTTAGCCTCTCGTCGAGAGGTCAAGGGCGAGTTGGCGAGATGACACAACTCATCTCGGCGGCTTTCGATTACACCATTGAAGCCGCCACAAAACTTAAGAGTTCGACAGGCAAAGCCCGCGGGGGAGTGTTGTTGCTCGTTGATGAGGCCGACGCATTGGCACAGTCGCGAGAGGCAGCTCAGATGCACCACGAAGATCGCGCTGGAGTGAACGCCTTCATTCGCGGCATCGACCGCCTTGGCAATGGAGCTCTTCCGGCAGCGGTGATTATGTGTACGAATCGGCTAAATGCCGTAGATCCTGCGATCCGACGGCGTGCAGCTGAAGTGCTGAGGTTTGGGCGGCCTACCGACTTGCAACGCGCTACGGTGCTTAAAAACTTATTGACCGCCGCCGGCTTCACAACTCACGATGTTCAAGAATTAGTCCATGCCACAGGACCGACGAAGGAACGCCCCTACGGATTCACGTTTTCCGATCTCACGCAACGTCTGCTGCCCACGATAGTGCTCGATGCATACCCTTCAAAAGCTCTTAGTTCGAAACGCGCGCTTGAGATCGCGAAACATATCGAACCGACTCCGCCGTTCAAGGACGAATAGATGAGCGACTGGTCCCTCAAGCAACTATTGGCTACACTCCACGACGACATCCATCAGCG
>DATCDL010000322.1:0-10409 GCA_036510715.1 Acidobacteriaceae bacterium | reverse complement strand
CGCCGGTTAGTTCACTGACAAATGTCCTTGCCAACCTCATCAAGGTTCCATTTCGCGTCGCATAAACCAAGATATTTGAAATGCTTTCAAGATGGAGAGCAGCATTGACCACTACGGTCTTTCGTCGGCGCAATTCAATGCTACGGTGCAGCATGGGGGCAATATCTGCGGGACTGAGTCGGCGCGTAGTGATGAGGGAGGCAGGTACCCTATCTCCCTCTTAGGTGTCTACTTAAAGCGTTCAGAGAAGTAAAACTAGGCTTTAATCGCAACTTAGTTATTTGCCATTAAATCTGATTGGCAGGTAAAGCTGACGGCGTTTTTCGTATTCCCGTGTCCCATGTACTGGGCGTGTTTGGGATAAGCGCAGAGCGGACGGCTTCTGCCGGGGAAGGCCTTTTCAGTGGCGTAGTGCCGAGCGAGGATTCCAGTGGTAAGAGAACCAGACGCGGAGGCATCACGAAGACCGGCAACGCGCACTTGCGACGCATCGTTGTCGAGGCCGCATGGAGCTATCGTCGTCCACCAGGTATCTGGTACGGACTGCGCAGACGACAGGAGAGCATCTCAGAAGAGGCCAAGGAGATTGCGTGGAAGGCGCAACACCGGCTGCACAAGCGATATATAAAACTGGGCGCGGCCGGCAAGGACCAGAGGAAGATTGTCACGGCAGTAGCCCGAGAGCGCTGGGCTTTATCTGGGCTATTGGAAGCAGAGCCGAGACTGTCTCCAGGCAGCAAGTTGCAGCCTGATAACAGCCAAAACAGAAACTTCCTAAAAAGAAGAACACCGAATCGATGAACGCTGACATCCATCTCGAACACAGAGCCGGCAGCAGCCAGGGCAAGCACGAAGGAGACCCCTCGCTCGGCCTATGCGACAGGCTCAACCGGACTCGCGATAACAGTCAGAGGCAGCTCCCGACGGATCATGATTATGCGGTTTCGACCCGCGAATATCAGACTGATCAATCGTCGCTCAAAACTGCTCCGACTGCTGCTCGCTCTGTCTTCGGGAAAGGAAAGCAACGACAACGACAAAAACAACCCCGCTGTTGCGCGGTGTTGACACGGTCACTCCATATCAGACCGAGTCACTCACTGAGACGTGTGCATTTGTCAACGAAACTTGGCCCCACTGTGCCGGTGAATATTGGCCCCACTTTGGAATGAGTTGAGGTGGTTCGATTTGCTTCTCCGGAGCGTAGCGGAGGAGGAGTAAATCGACGGCGAAATCTGGCCCCATCTGGATCAGGTTTTCTTCTTTCGTTCCATGGTGCGGCGGAAGCGGTAGGACTCGGTTCCGGTCTCGAGGATGTGGGCGCGATCGGTGATGCGGTCGAGCAGCGCTTTGCAGAGGCGGGTGTTGGGGAAGACCGAGGACCACTCGGAGAAGGGCAGGTTGGTGGTGATGATGACGGCGGCCTTCTCTGCGCGGTCGGCGATGACCTGGAAGAGCATCTCGGCTCCGGCTTCTGCCAGGGGAACGTAGCCCATCTCGTCGAGAGCGATGAGGTCCCACTTCTTCCATCGGGCGAGAGAGCGACTGAGCTGGCTGTTGTGGCTGGCTTCGACGAGTTCGTTGATGAGTGCGGCGACGGTGGTGAAGCGAACGCGCTTGTTCTGGCGGCAGGCTTCGACACAGAGGGCGGTCATCAGGTGGGTTTTACCGGTGCCAGTATCGCCGAGGAAGATGACCGGCTCGGCGCGGTCCAGATAGCTGCCGTCGGCAAGTCCACGAATCTGAGTGATGGAGACGCTGGAGGCGTTGAAATCGAAGTCTTCCAGGGTCTTGACCTTGGGCAGTTTTGCTTCGGAGAGACGCCATGCGATCCTGCGTTGTTGCCGCTCTTCGACTTCGGCGGCGAGCAGGGCTTCGAGATAACGGACGTGGGAGTGTCCCTGGCGCGTGGCTTGATCGGCGATGCGGCTGTACTGCGCTGCGATGGGGGGGATACGCAGGGTCTTGCAATGGGCATGGATCGAAGCTTCCTGCAGAGCGGCGGGAACGGTGCTCATCGCGCCACCTCCGCATGGAGCAGGTGATCGTAGGCTTCGAGGGTGGGCAGCGGGCGTTCGTACCGAGCCAGCAGGCCAAGTTCGATGGAGTCCGGCTTCTTGCGCACCGGCTCTCTGTCCGGCCATGGATGGTCCGCTGTTCGTCTTCGATCGCGGCGGCGGAGAGTCGTTGGTTCAACGCCGCGAGGTCCCTGGCGCTGGGCACCGGCACCCAGTGGTTGCGGCGGAAGTAGCCGACCTCGCCTTCGACGCCGCCCTTTTCGTGGCCCTCGCCGGGAGTGCAGAACGTGGCAGCGTAGCGCCAGTGCGATCGGAAGGCGATGAAGCGCTCTGCCTCTTCGCGGTGGTATCCACGCAGAATCCGGCGCACCGCACTGGTCAGGTTGTCATAGCGCAGCGTATGGAAGACGCCACCAAATCGTGCGAACGCCAGCTCATGAGCTTCCAGAAACGCCTGCTGGGTGGCACGCGGATAGGCGCGATGAAACGATGCTCCGCTGTACATGCTGCGCATGGTGAAGACCTGCAACTTCACCCGCTCGCCGCCCAGATCGGCATAGGCTTCATACCAGTCCACCTGCGCCTCAGCCGCTGGAGGATAGCTCTGCGGGATGAACACGTCCTGCCGGGTCATCCCCAGTTGCCGCTTGCGGAAGCTTACGTACTCCCGCACCCGCGACTGGCCCACCGGAAAGTCAGACCGCTCGACCTGGAGACGCTTGTAAATCCTCGCCGCCGTGTGCCGTTGCTTGCGCGGCGCCGACAGGTCGGCGGTCAGGATATCGTCGATGAACGGCATCACCGGCCCCAGTCGCGGACACTCGCGTGGCTTGTATACGCGTTCTGGAGGAACTGCGCTGGCCAGCGCCTGACCGACCATCCGACGATGCACGCTGAACTTGCGTGCCACCGCACGGATGCTGCTTCCTCCAAACTCATGCTCCCGTCGAATCTGCTCGAATAGCTCCACCTTCGTTCTCCTGTCCACCTCGCCCTCCGTGAAATGAGGGAAGGCCGGTTGCTCCAGGTGGGGCCAAATTTAGTCGGCATGCTGGGGCCAAATTACGGTAGCAAAATCAACGTGAATCGAGAGATTTTTGGAGTCCGTGGCGGATCATCTGGAAACAATCTGGCTCAGCTTACGCCATCAGATCCGTCAAAAGGGGGTGAACAGATAGAGACACGCATAGCCAGTCTCCGCGAGTTTGAGATCTCCCGCAACCACAGGCGGAGTTGCAACGGAGGCTGGACCCGACGCATAAAAATATTACTCTTGTATGTCCAGCCTGATCCTTTGCTTTGTTGCCATTCCCATGGCAGTTGCCACCACCCGTAAAGACCGAGCTGTTCTGCCTTGCCTTCCAATTACCTTTCCTAAGTCGTCCTGAGCCACGGAAATGCTCAGGGAAGACACATCCTCGGTCGATATGCACTTGACACTGACTTCAGCTGGATGATCGACCATGAGTTTGATCAATGTCGTAATGACTTCTGTAATAGCTTCTGTACTAGCGTTTGGCTGCTCCATTGAACAAGACCCCGGTCGTCCTAAACTGAACATCCCTACTGCAGTGAATCTAAGAAAACGATGCTCAATGTAAGTGGCCCTCAATTGGCGCTTCATTCTCACATGAGGTGATGTTTGAACGCTTCGTTGAAATGGCCTGGTTTGAGCTGTGTTGTCTGTCTACCGTCCTCACGCGAGGGCCGAGACATCCTCCCCGACATCAATATTTCGTGAACAGACCAAACGACGCGCTGTGGAGGATGCACGCGCGTTTGCTTGCAATTGTTGTCAATTATATGTCGTGTCTGTTGCTTATCCGCAACTACAAGAGGAATAGGTTATGAGCGTAGCGGTAATTTCCCATTTTCGGCTATGGTTTCTATGGTTGACGGTTCCAACTATGGAAATTTTTCTGTTTCTTTTACGCAATGCAATCAGCAATTGGCTCGGCCGCGCCGATATGAAGCTCTAGTCTCCAGTGAGCGCCTCAAAGCGCAAACAAGGAGACCTCCATGATCAAGAAGTTCGCACGCCGCCTCAGCCTCGCAGTTGCACTTACCTGCCTTGCCTTTTCTGCTAATCTGTCGTTTGCACAGTCCACAACCTCCACAACGTCGTCCTCACCTAGCCCAACAGCGGTGACCGGAACAAACCCCGAGCCTCAGGCGGTGACCGGAACAAATCCCGAACCTCAAACAGTTATTGCATTGGTCGTTCTGTCCGTGATTCTTGGGTCATAGTGTAGATTTGACTGGTATAGTCAGGCGGCCGCCCAGGGAGGGTTAGGGATGCATCTCACCGGAACCATTCTCCTGTTCTGGGCGACCGGCCTCGCCGCGCATGGTCTACTGCTGGTTGTCTTATGTACACGCCATCGAGCGAAGACCTTCCCCATCTTCACGGCGCTTATCGCAACGAATATCGTCAACGCCATTGCGCTGTATGAAATTGCCCTTCACGGCACGAAGCACTCCTACTTTATCGCCTACTTCTCCTTCGCGGTTCTGGATCTTGCCTTGCAGCTCTCGGTTACCTATGAGCTCGCATCCGACACATTCTGCCCGACGGGAACATGGGCCCCCGACGTTCGCAAGGGCTTTCTCATTCTGGTCCTTGCTTCGATCGTCATTGCCGCCATTCTGGCCTGTCTTCCAGCCCCACCCGAGAGGATCCTCCTCGGCACGCTGCTTGATCGAGGCAGCCTCTTCTCTTCCGCACTACAGTGCGAGCTCTTAGTTGGCATGCTGGCATTCTCTGCCACCGCCAGTCTGCCATGGAAGACACACGTGGCGCGCATCGCACAGGGGCTTGGCTTCTTCTCGCTGATTAGCCTGCTGACCGAAGCTGGTCACAGTGTGGTGGCTCGAAATACAGTGGCCTTTGAGTCGCTAACCTACGTCCGCATGACGACCTATCTACTATGCGCGTCTTACTGGATCGTCATGCTTTGGCTGGAAGCACCTGCTCCGAAGGAACTTCCTGAAGAAACACGACGGCAACTCTTTACTTTGCAAAGGCGTGTGGAATACGATCTTCGCAAGCTACGGGCTCTGAAACGATGATTACCATTCGCAGTGTTTATTTCTTCGTCTTTGTAGCGATCTTTATTGTTTCGATTCTTGCGGTCGGAACGTTCTTTTATCTGCGCTACCAGCGGCGGCAAAGATATCCCTATGGCAAATGGGAAAACCTGCTCAGCAGGCTCGGAACGCTTGACCGCAACAACATCGCGTGCATCGCGCAAGGCTTCCTCGATAGAAATGACGAGCGCAGCGGAGATGAGCAGGATCTTGATCCTGACAGGATCTGGCATCTGTTAGGAGGGATGGAAGGCCTTGAGATTGTGGAGCGGAACTGCGCTGTGCTGGTCGACCTGGTCTTCTATGTGCAGCAGTGGTACCCCGAAGCGTTGCTCGTCGCTGAGCAGCTTCGCCAGAATGCGCGTGAGGTTGAGTGGCATATTGAGCGGCTGAGGGGTGCGGCCAAGAGAGGCAGGCTGAAGACCGCCATCCCTGACTATCTGGAACAGGCAGTGGCAATTTATTACCGGATGACACAAGAAGTAATCGCCCTGTACCGGCAGGGGGATCTTCCAGGCCTGGCTGATCTTCAGAGATCTCTCTAGCCACATCACACCGGCGCGTGCAGGAAGAAGGCGCAGCGATACTGTTTCCGGCTGGTGGCTCTGAATTACCTGGGACGAATCAGGCGGCCCTGCGCGTGAAGATCGCGGCGACCGTTCCGATCACCTCTACTTGCTTTCTATACTTCCACCGTCTCTCCTCTTCATCCTCGGTCTGGGGCGAGAGAGCGTGTGGGACCAGCTTCAAATACTCTCCATTTTTGTCCAGTTCGCAAAAGCCGCAGAAGTAGGAAGACCTGGTCAAGAGGAAGTAGATGGGGCGATCAAACTCATTGGTCCAGTCCTTTCTCTTGGCGATGGCCCTCTTTTGGGTGTCAATAAGCACGATGGAACCTGCGAGAATCATGGGTTCCATGGTCCGGTCGCGTCGTCCGATGATGCCACGGCGATAGTGGACGGGTAACACTCCTTGGTCGGATTGAAGCAGCATGGTGTCCTCGGGGGGAGGATCGGTGACGAGCTTGTCAGGAAGCCAGAGCTTGGCATGGTCGGCGAGCGGTCCCTTCGCCAGCAGAAGCGTCGAGTTCGGACTCGATACAAGCTCCAGTTGAGCAGGGCTCTCATGCACACCAGGACAAAGCGCCAACATCTGCTCCATCGTGAGGTTATAGATGAACGCCAGAACAATGAGCTTTGTGGCTGATAACCCGCGATTTTCGCGCTCCACCCGGTCCAGCCAGCTGGCGGAGATGCGATATGCCAGATTACCCCACTGTTGCGCAAGCTGACTGGTGCGTTCCTCCACCTCTCGCAGGGTAAGCCCCAGCCGTTGTCGCGCAGCACGTAGCTGTATACCGATTCCATCCATCCACAACCTCCCCATGAATGAGCAAAAAATCATCATCACCATCTACATGGAATCTTCCAGCAATCGTGACTGCAAACAGTATAGGTCTTTACAAGACTGTCTCTGCGTGGCAAAACTTTGCCTATAAGCAACATGATTTCACTTGCTCTAAAGCAATCGTCGACGCCGCCCCTGAAAATAGCCTACTTCTCGGGGAAAAGCAGTGCTTCATATTGCGCGATGTCGCTTCAAAGCAACAGTATGAGAATTATTGGGATTACCCGTTCGCATTGAAGGAACATAGGTGTCTGTGCTGGTTACAGACAATGGGTTAGCGCAGAGAGCAAGAGCATAACAGAGGTGGCATGGAACGGGGGAAGCTATCCTTTACTCGTTCCGGTGCTCTTGCCCTAAATACTTTGTTCTGAAATGACTGCAGTTTTACGCGCTGCTTGCAAACCTGAAGCGACCTTATCCTCGGTTTCTATAGTCAAAATAAATTCGCCTCAAAGTGTGTTTCCCGCAAAACGGTGTTACTGAGATGGTCCGCCGCTTGAACTTCACCGTAGAGTGGAGGATCTTGTAGGCAGGTTCAAGGAGGATCATCGACATGCAGATTCGTTCCGTAGGGATTGACCTTGGCAAGACGACGTTTCACCTGGTAGCGCTTGACGATAACGGCAAGGTACTGCTGAAGAGGAAGTTCACCCAGAAGCAGTTGATCACGTTCACAGCGAACCTGCAGACTTCGCTCATCGGGATGGAGGCATGCGGCGGCGCCCACTTTCTGGGTCGTGCGTTGCGAGCACAGGGGCACGATGTGAAGCTGATACCGGCCCAGTTCGTGAAGCCCTTTGTGAAGTCCAACAAGAACGACTTCATCGATGCTGAAGCCATCGCAGAGGCGGTGGATCGTCAGAACATGCGCTTTGTTCCGATCAAGACGGACGACCAGCTCGACCTTCAGGCGCTGCATCGTGTGCGCGATCGCCTCATCGCCAGAAGAACCTCGGTCATCAACCAGCTGCGTGCCTTCCGTCGGCGTTCTCAAGGCCGTATCGTGATGGGTGCATGGATGACGGCTCTTGAAGCGAGAGCCCCACGCAACGTGTTGATCGTCGCCACCGCCAACAAGCTGGCGCGGATCGCGTGGGCCGTACTCTCATCCGGCCGGGACTATCGAGCGGCTCAAGATCCAGTCCCGTCATAGGTAAGCATACCCATCAAGATCAAGCCCTCCCACCGAGGTCTGCACCGGACAAGTGAAGATGAAAGAACAGTCAAAATGGCGTACCTGAAACCTGTTTGCTCAAATGGCTTTTATACAGCCGAGGTGTTTTGAAGGACAGGTACGCGGCGTATCTCATCATGGCCAGGAGATAGCTCTCCACTAAACAGGCCGCATACATTTACGCAGACTTTCTTCACCCGAAACTTTTCCCTTGCATTCACGCGGCGGACCATACATTTGAGAAACTTCGATTTCGAGAGCACGCCTTCGGGGCGGCAGGATGCGTTTTACAGCTTCTTACGAGCGAACTCCAATTCAGAATGCGATCCGCTCCACCTCGTCGAGGGCGATCTCGTCGTTGCGCCGGTCGTATAAGCCGGTAGTCCGCGCCGACTCGTGCCCGGCCATCTGCTGTGCGATCTCGAGCTTACCGCCGTTCTGCAGGTAGGTGGTGATCCCGGTTGCGCGGAAGCTGTGGGCGCTGATCTTGGTTTTGAGCCCAGCAATTCGTGCCCGCCGCTGAATCATCATGTGCACATTGGCCTGGGGCAGGGGAGTGCGATCCGTCAGCCGGCCATGGCGCAGGGTAGGGAAGAGCGGGGCCTCGGGTTCGGTGCCGAGCCCGGATGCCGCAATCCACTCCTCTAAATACTGGTCCAGGTTGTGATGGCAGGGAAGCTCGGTCACCTTGCCGCCTTTCTCGTGGAGCCTCACCCAGCCGCGGCGTTTCTGCACGTAGAAGTCCTCAACCTTCATGCCGGTGGCCGCCCCGACGCGGGCGAAGGTGTAGCCCATCAGCGCGATCAGGGCGCGGTCGCGAAGCCCGAGCAGAGAAGTGGTGTCGATCGCGGCCAGGAGCTCGTGCATCTCCTCTGCCGAGAGTACGGAGGTCTTGCCCTTTCTAACGCTGTGCTTCGGTCCGCGTACCGCATGGGCTGGGTTGCTCTCCATGATGTGCCCGGTCACCAACCAATCGAAGAGCATCCGAATCGCGGCGAGGTGCTGTTTGACGGTCGGCTTCGAGTGGGTGCGGCCGAGTTGCTCGACATACGCCGCGACGTGCATCGGCGTCACCCCGGAGAGATCCCCCAGGCCTTTCTCCTGGCACCAGGCGGCGAAGCCCTCGACGGCTTTGAAGTAGGCGCGGCGGGTGTTTGGGTTGCGGATGTTGACAGTGAAGAATTCCCAGAAACGCCGGCCACCATGCGGGACGGCTCGAAAGAGCGCAGGCAATGTGGGAGCTGCGGGCCGCAGCAGGGCAGGTGAGCTCATGGATGTTTCCTGACAAAGAGTACGTGTTCGCTGACGAGCGTTCCATGCGGGAAGTCGATCCCAGCGGCGCTGAGCTTGTCCTGGTCCTCGGCTGTCGTGGAGGGTGGCTCGTAGACGGCCCAGAACTCATAGCGTCCCGGGATCGGATTGCTAAGGAAGAGTTGTGTCTTGTCGGCTTCGATGGTGAGCGACTCGCCAGGATGCAGAACCTTCCACTCCTTGACCCTCTCCAGGATGGGCGGCCATTTGTACTTGTCGGCTGCACAGACATGTCCAGGAACAGCGTCCCCCGGCGTCAACGGAACAAGGGGTAGACCCAACATTGCTGTCACCAGGGGCAATCTGACCTACTGAACCTGGTTGATATTGAGTTTGGGACTTTTCGGCAGGGTTTGTTTCAGCAGAAGATTAGCCGCTTTCGCCGAGAACTTCTCTGGGTCGAAGGTCTTCCCGACCCATTCACGCATCTGGCGGTGCTCCTCGTGTCTCGGCTTGGCGAGGATCTCCACCAGGTCGGCGTAGCCAGAGGAGCCGCCGGAGTCTTCTGGCGGGCAGGCCCGCGCTCCGTCGATAACGCGCGGATATTTTGTATCTGGTTCAATGGGAACGATGTCTTCGAGGACGACCGAGTGGGCCCAGTTGTCGCCGAAGTCGTAGCTATAGAGCAGGCTGGCACCCCTCCTCGGGAGGGCCCTGGACAACTTGACGGTGCTGTCCTTAACGACTTCTCCGGGCTGGTCGAAGTCCTCATCTGGCACGCCGTACCGTTGGCCGCCGATCTCGAACTCATGCAGATGGTAGTCCTGCCATCCCATCGCGGCCTGAAGAACCTTGTGCAGCTGGGCGAGCGAAGTCTCACTCGACAGCTCGACACGCCGCCAGATCGGCGGTGCAATATCGAGCAGGAAGATGTACAGACGATAGACGGTCATATTTCCTCGAAGGATCAAGCGGCTGGAGCGACCATGCGGTAGAGAGTGGCGGGATGAACGTTGAAGGTGCGTGCGACTTCGCTGACGGAGGTTCCTTCCTTCAGCAGTCTCTTGGCGAGCTTCAGTTGCTCTTGGTTCATCTTCTTCGGGCGTCCGAAGCGAACACCGCGCTTCTGGGCGTCGGCGCGACCGGCACCGGTGCGTTCGCGGATAAGGTCGCGCTCGAATTCAGCGATGCCGGCAAAGATGGTCATAATCATCTTGCCGGCGTGCGTAGTGGTATCGGCCCAAGGTTCGGAGATGGATTGGAAACGGGCACCGGCCTGGCGGATCGCTTCGACTATCTCAAGCAGGTTACGGGTGGAGCGCGCCAGCCGGTCGAGCTTCCAGACGGTGACAACATCTCCGTCGCGGAGCTGGTCTAGCATTCGATTCAACTCCGGCCGGTCGCGATAGGCTCCGGAGACCTTTTCTCGGAAGATCTTCCCGCATCCCGCCTGCTTGAGTGCGTCGAGTTGA
>DATCDL010000321.1:0-5234 GCA_036510715.1 Acidobacteriaceae bacterium | reverse complement strand
CCCCGGGAACGCAAACTGCTCGCTGGCTCTTCCGGGAAGTAGAGCCACTATGGATGCTCAATGAAAAATGCTCTTCCGCTGGCCATGAGTGGAACCGGCGACATCTCTGCAGATTGGAGGGTTAGCGAAATTCTCAAAAGGTTTCATTTTCAGACGGCTTGATCGTTCCCTTGACCAGCTCTTACGGTTTTTCGTCAGACCAGAGCGTAGGCTGAGACTGAGTCGCATGCTCCACGTCGAGCACCTTGGGTATTGTCCGCTCGAGGTTAAGTCTGCCTCTCAAGTCTCTGTGAAAGGTTGTCCGCAGTTCGACTCTCATGCGGTCGCCGTAGCCGAACCGTTCTCCCTTCGCTACGCGATCCCAGAGCTCGGGATCTTGAATCCGGGCATCAAATGCGCTTCCTTCGTCTGAGAAATGCCACGAGAGATGCGGAACCAACGCTGCCTTCTCGATATCAAGAACCTTTTCCTCGACTTCCTGAACAGCACTTTCTTCAGCCTCGTCGGCGGCCTTAAGGTCTGCTTTCGATACTCTCTCTACGATGACGTCACCTCGGCGGGTCTGAAACTCGACAATGCCTTCGGTCCGCAATGGCCTTAGCGTCGCGCGCAGAGCCTGCTGGACCTCCTGGTCATTGTAGATTTTGATCAGAAGAAGGCGCTCTATGTCGGCGAGACGCTCAAAGAGCCTGTTTAGGTCGTCTTCGTCGGTGATCGGTCGCCCTTTTTTCTTTTTGAAGAGCGCGAAAAGGCTGAGTGCCATCGGGCCCAAGCCAAATCCAAGGATGGTGACCAGATTGGCAAGAGCCTGCACCTTTTTAGATAGGAGAAAGTTTTCAGCAGCTTGTACAGCATCGGTTATGAAATGAAGCGGGACGACTATTGAACCGCGGCCGAAGTTCCCATCGAGCTCAGCGCGATAGTCGGCGTCAGAGCCAAACATGAGATAGCTGACGCGACTCGTAAGTCTACCGATACCTCTCAGGCCATCGGCAAGAACGAGTAAGTCGCCCCGCCCGTCTTCCACGGCGGGCCCGACATAGTGGACCGAGATTTCAGGCGTGTTTTCTGCCTCTGGCATTTTGGAAGAGTTACTGCTCTGTTGCCCGAATGCATGAAGTTTAGCACCTGTTTATGGAGCGACCTCTGCGGCGGCCGCGCTCTGTGCCTCCGGAATGCTATTCAAGAAATCGGCCAGCACTGAGATGGGAATCACACCGTGAAGATTCGATGGTTTCTCCTCTTCTTTTGGTATGCCGTTTGCAGCAATGCCGACCAGTCGAAAATTGCGGTCGAGCAATGGTCCGCCGCTATTTCCTTGGTAGATCGTGCAAGTTATCAGGTGCCGGGACTGGCCGAATCGGGTGAAGTACCCTGTGACTGCTCCTCGCTCAATGGAGGAGGAGACTGCGATTCCGTTGTTTGGGTAGCCCATCAAGATAATTTGGTCTTCCTTTTCAGCGGGGATCGCGGCCAGTTCGAATTGGGGCAATGGGTCTGGCAGCTGCCCTTCGAATTTGAGCAGCGCCAGATCACGGGCTTCGTCGAGATGAACAATCGCGACGGGAAACTTGTCTGGCTGCCCATATCGCTGCACATAGTAAGGACCTTCGGCAGCCACAACATGAGCGCAGGTGATGAGGCCATGCGTCCCAAGGTTGAACGCCGTTCCTTGCGATTCATCCCCTTCGACAGCAAAGACAGCCCTCTCAAGAACACTGAGTTTCAGTTCGCGGGGGAGCATAGAAGGCCAAACATAGTCTGGTTGAAGGGCTGCATACTTTTCCAGCAGTGAAAGGTGCGTGCGGCTCTCGCGACCCCTGACCATCCCAAGATAGTCAATCCTGCCTTTCAGAATCTTCTTGAACAGGACAGCCGCGCCGGTGCCTGCAGACTTTCTCTCTTTATAGTCGAACTTCTCGAAGAAATGCGCCGCAGCCTCGTTCACTCCGAACTTTCCCCAGGCATGTAGCATGGCCCTGACCTGCCTCACAAACTCTTGAGGTACGTTCGGGAAGCGATTGGTCGTGATGCCGGTTACGACCTGCCGACCGGAGGAATGCTGTAGCCGACTCTTCTGCGGGTTGATGGCGAAACCATTGGAAGCGATGATTTCCAGAAGGCTGGCGCCGATCTGCAGTCCGCCGCCTGCTTCTTCTTCAGCGAAATTCGCAAGCGCTCTGGGAAACCTGTTCACGAAGGTCGAGAAGCTCAGATCGTCGACATATCGGCTGTAGGTGCATTTATGAGTGCGTGCTAGGACCTTGAGTTGACTGTCCATCCTCGCCACAAGCATGTTGGAAGCCACCGGCGAACTGGGAGATCCCTGCGGGAGAACTCCCTCGTAGCAGCATAGTCGGGCCAGAATAGTGGCTACCACCTTGTTTCGGCCGTAGGGTTTCGCCATGAACATTCCACGTACTCGGGCGAAAGTGATGGTCTCGAAAAACTTGGCAAGGTCGACGTTAAGAACGAAACGCGCCCGGCAGTGCATAGCGGCGTTCGATACGACACTGCGGTCCTCGATAAAGCCGTGCGCAACCGATGAGGGCGAATAAACAGCCTGCAGGACCTGGTTCAGCTTGCTCTGGATGATCTTCAGCCCTACGATCGGCGCGCGAATGGCTCGTACTCCGCCATGTTTTTTCTTGATAGTGAGGTTGGTGTACCTCTGCCCGGCGTGGGTGAAATGGTAGAGCTGATAGGGTGTGATTTCCAGAATAGCCGCAACACTCTCGAACGTCGTTAGCAACGCGAACTGGCCTGCGAGTTCCTCAGGCGTTTTGTTGAGCGAAGTGCTGGAAAATCTAAGAGAAGTGCCGGTCACGAGAGCAATTCACGCCTTCCTCCAACTCATAGTCAACACATAGCTGACTCAGTGCGATGCGAGCTACTTAGTACCGTTAGCATTCATGTGTCGCAGGATCAACGACACCCATAAAAAGCTCCGTGACCGGTAAATCGATGCTAATGGCTTACCCGTCAGCATGACAAGGAACCTGCAGTGCCATGCGGAGGAGGGAAGTTTGACGGACTCTCGATGTCGAAGCCGTTCATGGATAGCCGACGAGCTCCCGCCTTACACTTGACCTGTTTTGTGGGTGGTCATCTCCGAGCCACCGAGACAGGTGGTGCGATGCGAGTAGGCTGCCACGGCAGGGCTCGGGTGCAATCGACTGGTTGGCGGGACGCGGGAACTCGGTTATAGCTCGATAGCGTATCCTTCAAACTGAAT
Source organism: Acidobacteriaceae bacterium (assembly GCA_036510715.1). Taxonomy (GTDB): domain Bacteria; phylum Acidobacteriota; class Terriglobia; order Terriglobales; family Acidobacteriaceae; genus Granulicella. The sequence goes on along the minus strand of DATCDL010000321.1, from coordinate 1,999 downwards.
GGAAGGAGCGTCGATCTCCGGCATAGAAATTTCCGCCATAGCCGGACCTGCAAACTGTTTCTGGACGGCAAGGTCAGGCGCGGCGGACTGATAGGCGTCCGAGGTGTATACGGTCAGCTCGTGGAGCTTGGCCGGAAGCTGGGAGAGGGCTTCGCGTTGTGCGGTAATCTGCTCGGCCTCACCGCTCAGTATGACGCGATCGAGAGCCAGGCGTTTCGTCGATTCGATGGCATAGCCATACTCAACGTGCTGCGCCTGTTCGGGGGTTAGCTGCAGGCTGGCTCCCGAATCAATTCTGACAGAGAGGCTGCCGTCCTCGTGGATATGCTCGATTGTGGCGAGATTGCCGATGCGGATTCCTTGGTCCCATTCGGAGCGGGTGAACTGAATGCGCTCACCCTCGGCGAACTCGCGGTCCTCGGAGCTGTAAACGGTCGCTTTGAGGCGCATCTGCCACTCCGTTGCAGGATTGTAGACGCGGGGGCTGTCATCCGCTCCGGTGACGGTGATGAGGTTCTTTTCGGCGTCTACGCCGGTCACTGTTCCGCAGGTGTTCGGGGCAACTCCCAGCTCATCGCTGCCCTTGCTGCCGTAGCGGATCACGTCTCCGACCTCATAGTTCGCGGCGATCTTGGCATCTTTGTCTGACAGGAGTTTGTCGATGAGGACGTTGGCGTTGATGGTTTCGCCTAACCTTCCTTGTTCGTGTAGATCCGCGCGAATGAGCCGGGTCAACTCTTCACGCTCCGTCTTATCTGGAGCGAAGATGACGGCGCGGTCTTCTTTGGAAGCATAATCCTGGGCCACCGCAGCCAAGCGGTGTTCCGGATCGCTGTAGACGTGGATGCGATTGGTATCCCGCAGGAGCATTGTGGCCGATTGCGGGTCGTCACGCCGGAAGCTATCCACTGCCTGACGCACATCGTTGAGGTCGAGGGCCGAGCCTTTCGAAACATCGGTGGCCAACCGCTCGCCCAGAGTGGCGGCGTCGTTGGTGTAGATGTGAGCGTCGTAGGCGGCTCGGGAGATGGCAACATAGGCCAGCCGATCATTAATAAGCGAACGACTGGAATCCGTGTCGATATTGGCGATCACGCGGTCAGCGGTGAGTCCCTGCGAGCTGTGGGACGTGACGGCATAGCCGTGGTCGAGCTGCCGGAACTCGGTTGGGTCGAAGGTCACTTCGCGTCCGGCTTTGGCGTCCATGCGCACGGTAATGGAGCGGCCCTCAAGGACGGTGATGGTGCCGAGGTCGCGATTGGCGATACCAAGATCGCGGTTCCCGGCAGTGAACTGGACGCGCTCGCCCAAACTGAAATCCCGGCTACGCTCTTCAAAGACATTCACGCCATAGAGTCGCTTTGGATCGTAGGAGACCTGTTCGCCGTCCTGCTTCTGGACGGTGAGCGTGTTTGTCCGGGCGTCCACACTGACCACGCGGGCCTCAGAATCCCGCTCAAAACCGAGAGCATTGCTGCCAGACTCGTAATGGATCATATCGCCGTGATTGTAGAGCGCTGCCCAGGTGCGGCCTGCGCCGGTGAGGTCGGAACGATGCGCGAGTGTCCGGAACTCGCGGCTGTCTGGGGAGAGCTGGCCAGTCCTTTGCAGCTCGGCGCGAATGGCTTCGTTGATCTGCTGACGGCTCCGGTTGTCCGGGGAGACGACAAGGGTATTTTCCGGTTGGGCGGCATAGTCCTTGGCGATGGCCGCGATACGATCTACGCTGTTCTTTACCTCGGTCACGCGGCCCTGCTGGGCCAGCAACTCGACGCCCTTCTCTGTCTCTCCAGTGGCAAGGTGCTGGACCGCTTTCAGCAGCTCCGCATTCTTCTGGCGCATGATCTGATCCAGTTGCGAGGTCTGCATCCCAGCCTGCTGCATCTGCTCGAAGGGCTTGCCGGCCTCAACGCCCTGATGCTGGCGGATGTCTCCGATGACCAGAACCCGGTCCTCGGGCGAGAGCTTCTGAAGAAAATCCCGCATTTGCTTCGAAGAG
>DATCDL010000320.1:0-6263 GCA_036510715.1 Acidobacteriaceae bacterium | reverse complement strand
ACTCCTTCGACCCGTCCAGCAGGACGAATGCGACCGAGCCAACCGGCATTCCGCTGATCAACGTAGTCCGGTACGACTCTTTGAGTGCCGAACATGCCAGCACTCCGCCCCCTCCTTCGGCTAACCATCCCTTGAGCAAGGTATTCAGGGACTCCAGCCATGGCTGCCTGTCATCATCATTGAGCGGGTGCCCCGCGGCCATCTTCGCCTTGTTGGCAGCAGAGTGATAGGAATCCGCGTCTGCAAACACTGTCTGCATCCGCTTCGCAAGAAGTGAGCCGATGGTTGTCTTGCCCGATCCAGTAACGCCCATGAGTACAACGATCATCTATCGTCCTAGGAAAATCGGTCTGATGTGCCGTTCGTATAGATTCGTCGTCACGTTCCTTGCGACGATCTTGTCGTTTGCCTTGAGCGCGTCCAAATATCGCTCACCCATCTTAGCTGCAACCTTGAACCCTACATGCAGCAACTGTCGGAAACTGGGGTTATAGGCTGGGTTCGACTGGTCATGTCGCAGGGCCGACGTGAACTGTTCGCTAGTCCAGGCGTCGACCTGCTGCGGCGTTGGCAGCCTGGCGTGGTCGATATCGATCACCGTTGCATACGGCTTGCAGAGCTCGTCCGCATGCGCAAAGGCCTCGCGATAGACCTCCTTTGCGATTTCCAAGCCGTTTCCTCCCGACTCTGCCAGCCCGATTAATTCTTCGAGCCATGTTGTTCCGGCCGTCTTGACGTGGACTCCTGCATCGAACTTAACCACTGCCTCGTGAATTGCCTTGTAGATTGAAAACTTGTCTGACCCCGAGTGCACACTCAACTTGAGATTCTCAGGCAATCCATACCGCTTGACTGCAAAATTGATTGCCGCTAGGTCTTCTTCAAACTCCTTTGCGAATTGTGCGACATCCCCGACGTAGTCGACTCCCTTGTTGAATCGGCCGGTGAACTTCGGCGCGATCGTCTGGATCGGAATCTTCTCATCCGCAATGGCGGCAAGAATAATCAACAGTTCCACCGGCGTCTGTGGGGAGTCTGTCTCGTCCATGGAAATCTCCGGCACAAATTTGCCCTCGCCCTTGCTCTCGACCAGCTTCCGGTAAATCATCCCGGCATCCTGAACGGCCGCCAGAAACTTATTCGCCACACCCTTGACAAACCCAACATTGGTTTGGAATGGCTCGGCAATTCGTGGAATCCTCACCTCTCCAATCAACTCAGGATGCCGTGCCACAAACGCATCCACATCTTCGGCCTTGGCAGGCTTCCCAATCTCATCAGCTACATCGAGCGTGAAGAAGTCACACGGTTCCAGAAAGCGGTCGACCGTCTTGAGCGTGATGTGATCTGCATCCACGAAATAAGGCTGCTTCCAGCCAAGCTCCTTCACCGCCGCGTTCGCCGCCTGACGCGTCTGGCTCGGCTCAGTCCCGATAATCATATGTTCGCGATTGCTCTTGTTCCACACGGGTACTACTTCAACGCCGGCCTCGGCCGCCTTGATGCAAGCTGCTAACTGCGCCTTTGCCTGGTGTGCAAACCGGTCGCCGACTCCCAAGGAATATTTAGGTAACGTAAATGCTTTCGACATCATTTCTCCTCCTATATTCTTTCTTCTCTAGCATGCGCATCGACTACTCATGCGTTTCAAACGGAACGAACATCTCACTGCAGGACGCGAGTGTGCCGCTACCCGGTGTTCCAACGGCGGTGACGTCGTTGCCGGTCAGCGTGAAGTTAACCGGCCCCGGTCCATAGGTGACAGAAGCATGGGACGCAGCGAGTTGATAGGTCTGCGGATTGTCCAGCATGACTCCGTCAAGAGCAAGCGACAGCCGATGCTGAGCATCAAGTCCCTGCAAGGTCAGATGCCCGCCACCAGAGATGCGAACATTCTCAAAACGAATATTACGGTACTCAGGATCACGATTCGTGTAGGGGCCAGGATTGTTGTAGTTCGTGTCCAGCACAATCGGCTGCTTCGAGCTACGAATACAGATGTTCCGGTACGTCACGTTGGTTACCAAACCGCCTCGCGATGGATTGCTCTTGATGCGGAGGCCGTTATCCGGGCCATCGAGAGAGAGGTCCTGCACCACGATGTCGTGAACGCCACCAAACGTCTCACTGCCAATCGACATACCGTGGCCGTAGTAGAAATGGTTGGCGATCACTGTCATATACGCTACTCCGCCCTTGCTTCCTTTGATGGCAACATTGTCGTCACCGGTGCGAATGAAGGAGTGCGTAATCGTAATATCCTGAGCCGACATGGGGTCCACTCCATCGGTGTTGCGAGCTTTCCGCGGCGTGTCGATCTTGAGGTTCCAGACGGTGAAACCATGTGCATGGCCGAATACGACATGGAAGTTAGGCGAGTTACGCAGGGTGATGCGGTAGATCGTAAAGTCGTTGGAGTCGTCGGCGACGATTAACCGGGGCACCTGCTGGCGACCTCCGGCACGCGCCTTCTCTGCCAGATCCCACCAACTTACCGTGCCGTTCAACAGCTTGTCTCCTCCCCGGCCGTCGATAACCCCATCACCCATCACTGCAGCATGGGGTGCGTTCGTAATCGAGATCACGGCCTTGCATCCGGGAGGCTGATCGCTCACTACGCCACAACTTCCGGGATGCAGATCATAGAGACGCGGATCACGAGAAGCGACCAGCGTCACGCCCCGGTCGACGAGCAGAGTGATGCCTTCGGGCACGGAAATGGGGCCGGTCAGGAACGCGTTGGCCGTGCCACTGGCCGCCAGTTCGACCGCATGTCCTGCCCGGCAGCTATCGAGCGCATGCTGTAGGCGCGAGGTATCGAGCTTCACCTCGTCCGCTGCGTCCAGCGCTCCTCCGTGCAACGTCAGCGAGGCCTGCAAGAAAGTGCATATGGGCGGAATTACTGGCTCCGCGACAGTTCGTCTATCCTGTGCTACACAGGCTGTTGTCATGGCGACGATGAGGACGATGCAATGTGGCTGAATTCTCATTTCAAGTGTCTTTTCATGGCAACTTCGCTGCTTCCTCGATCGGGTTCCAGTGGTCAGAGCCTGCGAGGAACTCCTTGGGAGCAAACTTCCCGGCTGCTTCCCTGCTTAATTGATGCGAACCATTCAGGCGTGAAGGAATCCTTGCACCTGGCCCGGTGCTATCCCATTCTGCATAGAACGAATCCTGAATCGTGCCGCCCTTCGCCCAGGGCGACCATCCTTGCGGACTCAAACTTTCCGGCATCTCCGACGCTAGAAATACGACCCGGGAAAAGAGTCGCCACGGACGCCCTAAGTAGAAATCCCTGCCTCCGAGATCGGCTGCAGTGATGCGCGCATGGCGGAAGACGAAGCCCGTGCTCTGCTCCTGTGAAGTTCGCGATTGGGCCGTCAAATAGCCAGGGCGGATCATGTGAATTTCGCTGTCGTCAAATACCGCTGCGGCGTTTCCAAAGATGAAGTCGACTCCTCCTTCGATGTAGGAGTCGACATAATACTGCCGACCGTAGTCCGCAAACAGTGTGTCCTGATCGCCGATAAAGCGGCAATGCTTGAAGACGGAGCGGTCAGCCCGCACGGTGATGGCCACAGCCTGTCCTGTATTGCCGGCAGCGTTCTCAAAGGTGACGTTGTCTGCTTCAAAGCCTTCACCGTAAATCTCTACGGTGGAAGAGAAGAAGGTGCCCCCGGCACTCTTCGCATTCTGCGACGCCGTGATTACAACATCCCCCGGTTTTGAGCCAAGGCCAAGCATGGTCGTCCGGGGTCGGTTCTGGGTTACGATGACGCGCTCGTGATAGATGCCCGGTGCAATCTCTAGATAGAGTCGCCCGCCGGGTGCTGGCTGGGGAGCATGATCAAGGGCCATCTGGATGGTCGGGAAATCGCTAACGCTGGCAGTCGTTCCGGTTGAATCAGGTGACACACGGACGTGGACGTCCTGTGCGCTCATCGCAACAGTTGTCAGCAGCCCCGCAATCATAATCCTGCAAATGCCTATGAGCATCCGTCTCCCTGACTTCGATATTTCGGTGCTTCATGCCCGAATTCTGCTCTGACCTTACTCGTCACTTGTCGGGAAACTCCCCTCTAACGAGGGATATGAGTTGAGTCAGTGGCAACGTTGCCGGGCCCATGAATGCTAGCAAGTGCCCCTGTACTTCGTCAAGAAACATGGCTACAAGCGTTGGGCGCATGACCGCATGTACGTTTCACTGATACCATCTCTCAGCATGAAAGAGATCAAACGACCCACGATCATCGATGTTGCGCGTGCGGCAAAAGTGGGAGCATCCACTGTCTCCCGCCACGTACGCGGTGGAAAATCAGTCAGCCCGGCCGTTGCCAAACGCATTGGTATTGCGATCGCTCAGCTAGGTTACGAGCCGAATACTTTGGCCCGCAGTCTGCGTGTGGGGCGTTCACAGACCCTGGGGGTGCTGTTCCCCCACGTCAACAACGTATTTTTCGGCAATGCCATACGTACCATTCAGTTCGAAGCTCGTCGCAGTGGCTTCACTGTCATGCTGCTTACGCACCAGGAGGACGCGAAGCTGCAACAGGAGCAGTTGGCCTCGCTTAAGCGGTCGCAGGTGGACGGCATCATCCTGGTTCCGGCCGCCGATACAAGCATTGCGCAGGTGCGTGCCATTCTCGGCAATACTCCGGTCGTTGCCTTCGATCGTCCACTGGGCAGCGCCATCGATTCAGTGATGCTGGATAACGAAATGGCAGGGCTGAGAGCGACGGAACATCTGCTCTGGCACAAACACCGTCACATCGTCTCGGTCACCGCACCCTATAAGTTGAATCCGCTGCACAGCCGCCTCAAGGGGCACAAAGACGCAATGGATGCGGCCGGCAGGAAGGTGGAAACGATTATCTGGAGGGACGCTGAACAGCTTAAGCGGGAGCTGTGTCTCGCGCTAACGCGTAAACGGGCGCGTGCAACCGCTGTTTTGTCGATGAGCTATTCGGTCACCATCGCCATCCTCTCCGCCTTGCGGGATCGTAATATCCAACTCCACCAGATTGGGTTCATCGGAATCGACGATTTGGAGTTTGCCAGCTTCCTGGACCCCTCCCTCACCACGGTGGCACAGCCTGCAGAGCAATTTGCAAAGATCGCCGTGGAACAACTATTGAAGCGGACAAACGGAAGCAAGGAGAGCCCTGTGCAGGTGACTTTGGCTGGACACCTGATCATGCGCGCCTCCTGTGGGTGCGATCCGTCTCTGTCGAAGGGACAGTAGCTCACCTTCTTGATACGACACAGTGGGGAGCGAAATGTGTGGCGTCAACTTTTCCTCCGGCTATTGAACCTCTCTGTTGACGAGTCTTGATCGATCAGACTATTATTCGTCACATCATTTGGCTACGTTGCCACAGGTCTCTGAAAGAGCAGATCCAGGTTGCCAAGGCGGCTTTTTGTCGGCACGAATAAACATTAGTGGAGAGAAAGAATGAACCGAGTAAAGCTTTATCGAGTAGGCCGTCTAGCAATGCTGTGCCTATTTATGGCCACGTTTCTAGGGATAGCTGCGTTGTCGCAAGAGTTCCGCGGCACAATTAGTGGTGTCGTCGCCGATCCAAGCGGGGCGGTGGTACCAGGAGCGACCGTGGTGGTTCGCGAGACACGAACCGGAACCCTGAACCAGACCAAGAGTGGCAACGATGGTCAGTACGTCGTTCCGTTTCTTCTGCCAGGCGACTATTCGGTTACGGTGACGATGCCGGGCTTTGAGAAGACGGTACGAAATAACATCGCGCTACAAACCCAGGAACATCCGATCGTGAATGTGACGCTGGCAGTAGGAGAAGCGTCGCAGACCGTGACCGTTACGACTGCTGCTCCACTGCTGGACCAGGCGAACGCTTCGGTAGGCTCAGTCATCTCGACGAAGTCGGTAGAGGACCTACCACTCAATGGACGCACGCCGGCTGTATTGACCGAGCTTTCGGTGGGTGTCATTTCTACGGCGGCACCACAGTTGGTTCATCCATTCGATAACAATGCTGCAAATTCTTGGAGTATTGGAGGAACCCCCAATCAGGTAAGCGAGGTCCTGCTAGACGGATCACCCGACCTCACTCTGCTGGGAGCGGTTGCGTACAACCCGTCGCAGGACAGTGTGTCTGAAGTGTCGATTCACCCCTTTTGATACCGATGCAAGCTTCGGGCATACCATCGGTGGCGTAGTCAACCAGGTGACCAAGAGCGGAACCAACCGCCTGCATGGGACGGCATATGAGTTTTCGCAGCTTTCCGCTCTG
>DATCDL010000319.1:0-3674 GCA_036510715.1 Acidobacteriaceae bacterium | reverse complement strand
GCCACCTGCGGCACCAGCGCCTTCACCATCGAGCTGAACTGCGCCTCCACCCTCCGCCCAATCTCCATCACCTCTTCATGATGAATCACCCGGTCCAGCACTCCCGCCGCCATATTCGTCACCAGCGAAATCCCCAGCACCTCCATCCCCATGTGCCGAGCCACAATCACCTCATGCACCGTGCTCATCCCCACCAGGTCCGCGCCCAGCGTACGGAACGCCCGAATCTCCGCCGGAGTCTCATAGCTCGGCCCCAGCACTGCGATATACACGCCCTCAGGCAGCGGAATCTTCTGCTTCTCCGCCTCCGCGTGCGCCAGCTTGCGCAGCCGCGCCGAGTACGCCACCGTCATATCGAAGAACCTGTACCCCGTGCCCTCGCGCATCCCGAACCGCGGCTCATTCGGCCCCGCCGCCGCATTCATTCCCGTCAGATTGATGTGGTCGCTGATCGCCACCAGCGTCCCTTCGCCATAGCTCGAATTGATCCCGCCCGCAGCGTTCGTCACGATCAAGCCCTTGCATCCCAGCAGCCCCAGCACCCGCGTCGGAAAGGTCACCTCGTTCATCGAGTAGCCCTCATACGCGTGCACTCGCCCCTTCATCACCCCGACATTCACCCCGCCAATCGTACCCACCACCAGCTTGCCCGAGTGCCCCTCCACCGTCGACAGCGGCCACCCCGGAATCTCCCCGTAATCAATCGTCGTCGCGCCTTCCACCTGCCGCGCAAAGTTCCCCAGCCCCGACCCCAGGATGATCCCCAGCACCGGCCTGCGCTTATGCAGCGAGCGGATATGGTCAGCAGCAGCGAGCGCGCGAGCGTACTTGTCAGACATAGATGATCCTTGCTCCTATTTAATCAACATGCTCACAATACTCGCGGACATCAGATTCGCCATCGTCCCCGCCAGCATCGCGCGCACTCCCAGTTGTGCCAGATCATTCCGGCGATTCGGAACCAGCGCCCCAATCCCGCCGATCTGCATTCCAATCGACCCCACATTCGCAAAGCCGCACAGCGCAAACGTCGCTATCGAAAACGTCCGTGGCGAAAGCGTAGCTTTGATTTTGCCCAGCTCGGCAAACGCCAGAAACTCGTTGATGATCGTTCGCGTGCCCAGCAGGTTGCCGATGACCTTCGCCTCGCGCCACGGAATCCCGATCAGCCACGCCACCGGCGCGCCCACGACGCCAAGCACATTGTTCAGCGAATGAGGAAAGGGGATGTGCTGATGTGTGAAGGGAATCGTAAAGCCCCACGCAAAGTTCGAAATCCCCAGCATCACCGCATTGGCAAGTCCTACCAGCGCCACAAACGCCAGCAGCATAATCGCCACATTGAACGCCAGTTGTCCGCCATCGATGGTTCCGCGCGCAATCGCCCCAACCAGGTTCTCGTTCTTGTGCTCTTCGCTCGGAGGCATCGTCACCGTTCCCGCCGTCGCCGGAACCTCTGTCTCCGGCACCAGCATCTTCGCCACCAGGATCGTTCCCGGCGCCGTCATGATCACCGCCGACAGCAAGTCCTTCGCATTGATCCCGAACAGAATATAGGCGGCCATAATGCCGCCCGACACATGCGCCATCCCCGACGTCATAATCGTCATCAACTCCGACCGCGTCGCTCCATCCAGGAACGGACGAATTGTCAGCGGAGCCTCCGTCTGCCCCATGAAGATCGATGCCGCCACGTTCGTCGACTCAGCGCCCGACGTCCCCATCGTCCGCTGCATCAGCCACGCCACCACCTTGATAATCTGCTGCATCACGCCAATGTGGTAAAGAATCGCAAAGAACGCGCTCACGAAAATAATCGTCGGCAGCACCGCGAACGCAAACACGCTCAGCGGATTGCTCGGAATCCCAAGGTACCCGAACACCAGCCCCGACCCATCCGCCGAGTGCCCCAGCAGTCCCGTAATCACCCCCGAGACCTTGCTCAGCACCGTCTGCCCGTACGTCCACTTGATCACCGCGATTGCAAATAGAATCTGCAGCCCCAGCCCCCACACCACGGTCTTCCACCGTATCGCCCGCCGGTTGGTCGAGAACGCATACGCAAGACCGATAAACACAATAAGTCCAAGCAGTCCGGTAAAACGTCCCAAGGGCAAGCTCCGGTGGTGCAGGCTGTAATGACGCTATATTCAAGTGCGTGTAGTGGCAGTGTAACCATTCGCGCCGCCCTCGGCCAGCCCCCGTTTCCCCCGCCCCCCCCCACGAAAGGCGCTCAGATGGTATACTAAGTTTGGTCGTCGAATCCGATTGGTCTTTTTGCTTGTTCCGGCTGTACGGCTCTACTCGCAAAGTAACCAACATTGCGTTCAGCGGTACATTGCTATAAGAGGAACAAGAATAATGGAACAGGGAACAGTAAAATGGTTTAACGATGCCAAGGGCTTCGGATTTGTCAGCCGCGAAAATGGCGACGACGTCTTCGTGCATCACTCCGCCATCCAGAGCAACGGCTTCCGTTCGCTTCAGGAAGGCCAGCGCGTCCAATTCAACGTAGTCAAGGGCCCTAAGGGCTGGCAGGCCGAGAACGTTCAGGCCCTGTAAGACATCTTGCAGTCAGGCGAAGGGGCGGTTCTTGACGAACCGCCCCTTTTTGCTTTTTACCCCCGCCTTTCGCACCATCCATTTACCGCCCCACGGTAAATCCTTGAGTACCACCCCCACATCCCTGCCTTGCGCCGGATTTCTCTCCGGTTGGCAGCTACCTTTGCAGTCCTAAAGACTCTGGAGCGTGCATATGTCCACCATTCCCACCATCGAGAGTAAGTACCACCTCAAAAGCATCCACGCCGAGATCGACCTTTTCGACCGTCGCCTCGCGCATCTCAACAAGTACGACGTCTTCGAGACCGAAGCCGCCCGCGTCGCTGCTGCTCGCAAGTTGAACCTCAAGCGCGACCCCCTCGTCGTCACCGCCAAGCGCCTCGTCGCCGAAGGTGTCGAGTACAAGGAGAGCGAGCTCCCCCGCTCCTTCCGCCCCGAAGGCGTTCCCGCCCCGGTAGAAGCCAAGTCCGAGCCGGAGCCCGCCGCGACCCACAACCCCTCCGAAAACCGCTCTGCTCGCCGCCAGGGATCGCCCTACGCCGGAACCTCCCTGGATTGGGAAAAGTCCGTTCAGCACTACATGCAGAACAAGTCTGCCAAGGCCTGAATCTCCGCAACCCGCTGCGCAGCGCAGGTCATTGCGCCGCCAGCCCTTCCCCCCGCACCACCTCGCGCACCAGGGCCTGCCGCTCTGGCTTCTCCTCCCCAATCTTCACCGTAGCCTCCAGCATCCGGTAAGGCTCCTCCAGCAGCGCCTCTTCTTCGCTGAACAGCGTAAACACCGCCTGCCCCGCCTTCACCCAATCTCCAATCTTCGTGTGCGATTCAATCCCAGCGTTCGCACTCACCGGATCCCCCGGTTTCGCCCTCCCTGCGCCCAGCCGCTGCACGGCCCAGCCGACCTGCTTGCAGTCCATCCCCATCAAATAGCCCGTGTGCGAAGCCCGCAGCACCCGCGTCGCCTTTGGCTTGTGGAACGCCGCCGGATCATCGAACACGCGAATATCCCCGCCCTGTGCGGCCACAATCTTCAACCACGCCGCATACGCCGCGCCCGACCGTAAAATCTCATCCGCCAGCCGAGCCCCCTCCTCCGGCGATCCCGCTCGCCC
>DATCDL010000318.1:0-2145 GCA_036510715.1 Acidobacteriaceae bacterium | reverse complement strand
CCTAATTCCATGCCCCTTGTCCTAATTTGAATTTTGGGCTGTCCTAATTTCGAGAAGGACACGGAAACACGGTCGGCGGCGGGTCGTTATGCGCCAGATAATTGAATTGGCCTCCCGTTACCGGAAAGCGTGAATCAGCCCAAATGGCCTGTACCCGGTTTGGTTGACACCCGCCTAAGCTAATCCCGCCTGCATTTCGAACTCCACGGGACTCAGATATCCGATCGTCGAATGCCGACGTTTCGGATTGTAGAAGCACTCAATGTAGTCGAACACGTCAGCCTTGGCATCGTCGCGCGTCCGATAAGTTTTGCGCGCTGTGCGCTCGGTCTTCAGCGAGGAGAAGAAGCTCTCCATAGCTGCATTGTCCCAGACATTGCCTGAGCGGCTCATCGAGCAGACGATGCCGTGGTCGGCCATCAGCTTCTGGAACTGCTCGCTGGTGTATTGGCTGCCGCGATCGGAGTGATGCAGCAGCGCGTCGGGCTTGCCGCGGCGCCAGATTGCCATCACCAGGGCATCAGTGACGAGTTGCGCTGTCATCTCTGCACTCATCGACCAGCCAACCACGCGGCGTGAGAACAGATCGATGACGACCGCCACGTAGAGCCAACCTTCCACCGTCCACACATAGGTGAAGTCGGCGATCCATTTGCGGTTGGGAGCAGGCGCCTCGAAGCTGCGGTCGAGCACGTTCGGAGCGACGGCGGCAATCTGCCGCTCACCCAGATCGGGCGGCAAGCGACGCCGTCGTGGACGCGCTTTGAGAGCCTGTAGCCGCATCAACCGCTCGATCCGATGCAGTCCACACGACACACCCTCGGCAAGCAGGTCGTGCCACACCCGCCTGGCCCCATAGGTTCGATCGCTGGCCAGGAAGCTGGCACGAACCTTCGCGCCCAGCTCTTCATTGCTCTGGCTGCGCCGACTGCGCGGTCGTGTCAGCCACGCATAGAAGCCACCCCGCGAGACACCGAGCGCCCCGCACAACCATCCCGCCGGCCAGATCCCCCGGTGCTTCGCAATGAATCCGAACTTCACGTCGATTCCTTCGCGAAGTAGGCCGCGGCTTTTTTTAGGATGTCCCGTTCCGCCTTCAGCTTGATCACCTCGCGCTTGAGCCGCGCGATCTCCAGCTGTTCGGGCTTCATCTGGCCTGGGCCGGGGAATGCATGCTGCGGATCGTCCGCCTCTGCCTTCACCCAGTTACGCAGCTGCGTCGGATGCACCTTCAGGTCTTGCGACGCTTGCGCATACGAGACCCCGCGATCCCTGATCAGCCGCACAGCCTCAAGCTTGAACTCTCGCGTAAATCTTCGTCTCTCCATGACTCACCTCCGGTTCCATAAAAACACCTAATTCGGTGTCTTCGAAACCGGGTGCAGACCAGTGTGCCTGAATATCCGAAGAAGGCTTTGTTAAAAATTTTGCGTTGCGTTTCAGAGATAGCTTCTTGAACTCTGCTTCGCCGCCGTGGAATGCGACGACTTCAACAAGCGCATCTTTCACGTACGCCTCGAAATAGCTGAAGATAGCTTCCACGGTTATCCTGGCTAGTTCATTCTTATAGCTGCTTATATACTGCCCGACGTCCGATTTTGCGTTTCTGGTTGCCTTAAAGTGGTCGGGGGGATTGGTAAAGGTGGCCGCCGGAAGGAGCAAATCTGCCTGCAACGCCGGCACGGCGTGACAAACTAGCACAACGAAATTTAGGTGCCCCTGCGAAAGATTTCTGTACGTCACAAAAGCCTTCGTATGTGCAATCATGCTAGGGGCTCCAGACTCTTGAATCGGCGCGTGGGCGGATTAGCGAAGCGTAATCCGCCAATTCCAATTGTCCAAGGTGGCGGGTTACGCCTTCGGCTAATCCGCCCTACGGCTCTACGCAGGGTGCCCCGGCCGATCATCAGCATGGATACGCGGGTCAAGCCCAGCTTATGACGGTTTCTGGATTGTCCCGGTAACGGAGACGTGATGTGACAATAGTCTCCATTTAAGATACATTCCCAACATCCCGCTCACGAAGGACGCCTTCGCGAGGGTACTCCTGAATGCGGAGCGGGGGCGGTTCCCGTGCGCGGAACGATACATTCCGTTCGCGGGCGGCTTTCGCATCAGCCCGTCCGGCCCAATGCCGGACTGCGA
>DATCDL010000317.1:0-14104 GCA_036510715.1 Acidobacteriaceae bacterium | reverse complement strand
CCATGAAAGGGACGCAGACAGTTTCCCCGCCAATCTCGCTGTAGTCATGCCAACAATTAATGCGATGGTCACGGAGGTCAAGTAGACCCTGCTGGTGTTGGCCCAGCCCGTAATAGTGCTCATCGGCCGGCGCGTCGAAGACGGCTGAAACGCGATAACCGGGATCGACCTTTTGCCCGCCGATTGCGCTGCCGGAGTACGACTCAGGCCGGTTTGGCATCATGGACCAATTCCGCATTGTCAGAAGCGGTCTGCCCGAAGCTGTTGTTATTGAGATCGTGTCGTTGTATGGCCCCGGCCTCCGCGGCCCTCCACCGAAATAAAGATCTCTTTGCGACTGATTCAACGCGTCGAGCGGCATTGCGTGGGGTGGCGGCAGGTTCTCGGGAGCAATACGGACGATCATTCGTTGCGAGCGAATGACGTCGTATCCGCCAGAATCCTGCTCGTGCGTCCAGCCGGTTTTCGATGGAGTACCCACGATTCCGTACCCGGGAACCGCGAGAGCTGCCGCTTTGTCCGAACTTACGGTGATGCGGACGATATTCGTGGCGTATGGTTCGAGCACAACCGTCCTGCCTGCACGCGACAACACAATCTGCGTATCGGCACCCCAGAGTGCCGGGCCACCAACCAGAAAAATCCCTAACCCCACCACAACCGGGCCACTGCGAACCAATGCGTTCAGCATGAAGCTTCCTCCTTGCGCTCGCAACGAGCGCACAATGCCGGATACCTTCGCATTGGCCTCGCAGCGTGCCAGGCCAATGCGGGCAATGCGGACTGCTGCGCCCTTCGAAACGGCGCACCGGCTGCCGTCACCGGCCAGACTCCTGTCGCCCTTTGTTTGCCAGTCTCAGCTCAACGCGATTTTGAGCGCTGCTCCGTAGCTATTCGCAGCCGGTAGTCCGTAAGGCAGCTGCAGATGCAATGCATCGGCGTCCTGCGTCCACTTGATCGGCATATCCGTGCCCAGCAAGGTCACATTCTGAACTTTGCCGGGATTGATTTTGCTCGATAGTCCCAGGGAAGCGATCTTCGCATGCTCCTCTGGCCAACCCATGAAGATGGCGTAGATCACGGTGTTAGCTTTGTTGCGTGTGAAGCGGATGTCTTTGCTTCCCATCGCGCTGATGCTGCCGCCCTGAAATGATCCGCTTTTGATTGAGTTCGGTCCTTCGCCGTAAACGGTCCATGGCCGCGTTTCAAAAATGGCTTCGCCGTTCACTTTCAGCCATGCCGCAATTTCATCGAGGACCGCGATCTCTTTGCTGTCGATGGTGCCGTCCGGTTTGCCAGGAATGTTCAAAAGGAACGTGCCATTCTTGCTCACCGTGTCCACCAGCCAGTGAATGGCATCGCGCGGTGCCAGGTAGCCGCCAAAGGCTCCAGGCCCATCAAAAAGACTGCGCCTGTAATGCCACTCGCCGATGCATGTTTCAGATTGCCACGCGTAAGGCATGATCCCGCTCGTCAATCCCCGCTCGTAATCGGCGACTACGGACTTGGCAAGTTTGTCCGGCACGTTCTTGACGTTCAGCACTGCTTCCATTTTGCCGCGGGTCTTCAGATTGTGGTTGTAGAAATACGCCCCCACGTTCATGCCGCCCCAGCCCAGCGGGAGCAAGTCGTTGTCGAAGTACAGCAGGTCTGGATCGTGTTGATCGATCAGGTCCCGCGTCCGGTCGTAGAAATTCTTCACATACGAAGCATCGGGCAGTGCATCCGTGGGATGCTTCACGCCGTAGAGCCTCTGTGGGTCGAGCCCATCCCACCATTGTCCTTTTCCTTCGGCTGTTGTCATTCGCCCGTCATAGGGAACGCCTGCCAGTGGGCCATTCTTGTCGGCGCCGTGCGAGGTCTGGAACCACCACCAGTTGCGCGCTTGATGAACCGTCACGCCAAACCGCATTCCTTGTTTGCGCGCAGCGGCGGCCCATTCGCCAACCACATCGCGATGCGGTCCATGATTCACAGCGTTCCATGGTTGATGTTTCGAGCCCCACGCATCAAATCCGTCGTGGTGGTTGGCAAGCGAAATAAACAGGCGCGCACCGGCATCCTTATACCGCTGGATCAATGCCTCAGGTTCCCAGTTGAGCAGCGTCCACTGCGCGGTCAGATCTTTGTATCCAAATTCGGAAGGATGATCGTAGTGCTTGATCTGGTAGTCGTAGTCGGGAGAGCCTTCTTGATACATGTTGCGCGCGTACCAATCGCCATCCTCCGGCACACACTGAGGGCTCCAGTGTGCCCAAATCCCGAACTTCGCGTCGCGGTACCACTCCGGCGCGTCGTAGCCGAGCAACGAATCCCAATTTGCCTGGTACGGGCCATCGCCGCTGAGCCCACTGATCGGCGCCGTCATGGGGACGCCGTCCCACGAGCCGCCGGGCAACTGGGTTGGCTCGCCCCACGCGGTCGGCGACCAATCAGCATCGTTCAGCTTCTTCTCCACGATCTTGCCATCGACGAGTGCATAAAAGACGCGGTCTTTCTCCGGTGTGGCGCAGAATTCTTCGTACGTCTGGTGAAGTGTGTTGAAGCCGGCCGGCGCACTCAAAGCTGCCTGAGCTTTTACGCGAATGGCACGAGCCGCGGCAGCGACCGCCATCAACTTGCAGAAATCTCTTCGTAACATCTCTTAACGCTCCCTTTGGCCTTTGACCTGGCCGCCGAATGTTGATGATTCCAGAAAAACGTTTCTTACCACGTCGCTTCTTTATGACAGTTCCAACGATATGCTCCAAATAAAAACGCTTTTTCTTCGGCAAAATCTTCAGCCCCCTTTAGGCTCAATTCTGGTCGAATTGACTAACATTTGCCTTTGTTCAATATTCCCCCGGGGCCGATCACGACTCTCTACCCTTATCCCTACGCCTCGCCTGCTTTGGCCTCTGCGAACAGCCACGCATACAGCGCAACACCGACATAGCAGACAACTGGAACCAAGTAGGCAGTCTGAAGCGGAAGCATTCCCATCAACTTCGTCAGCGCCGCACCGCCCAGAATTGCCATTACGAGGAACGAGCCGGCAGTCTTGGTCTTCTCGCCCATGCCTTTCAAACCAAGCGCAAAGATTGTCGGGAACATGATCGACATGAAGAGGCTCGTCAAAAGCAAACACCCGACTCCGACCCAGCTGGGATGGACCACGGCAATCAGGCACAACCCGATGTTGATCACCGAATAGACGGCCAACATTAGCCGTGCGTGAAAGTGCCTCATGAGCCACGCCGAGCTGAATCGGCCAACAGCAAATGCAGCCAAGGTGCCAGTGAGCATATAGCCCGCCGCCTTGTCGCCGACGCCCGTTGCCGATTCCACATAGGGAATGAAGTAACTCCACGTACCCACCTGGGCGCCCACGTAAAGAAACTGCGCCAGCACCGCAAGAACAAAATGCGGCTGCCAAAGTCGAACACGCATTCCGCCTTTGGAAGCGCTCTCTGAAACATCCTCGCTTCCCAAATCAGGGAATTTGGTCATCAAGATCAGTAAAGCCCAGATAAATGCAACGCAGCCAAGAACCAAATAGGGTGTGACCACGCGCAATGTCTCGGAATGGAGATACGCCTGGTAGGTTCCCGCGACTTGCATCGCCGCAGTTTGCGCATCGCTTAGCTTCACGCCGGAGAAGATGAATACCGTCCCGATCAGGCCCGCACTGATTGACCCCAAGGGGTTGAATGCCTGCGACAGATTTAGCCGCCGCTCGCTCGACCCCGCTGGCCCAAGTTGCGCAATGAACGAATTTGATCCTGTCTCAAGAAATGACAAGCCACTCGCAATCACAAATTGTGCGACGAGAAAGAACCAGTAGAGCCCCGCCTGCGCTGCCGGATAAAACAAGAGACACCCGCTGCCAAGCAGACATAGCCCGGTGACGATGCCCATCTTGTAGCCAAACCGCCGCATCAACTGTCCCGCAGGAATGGCCAGCAAGAAATACCCAAGGTAGAACCAGATTTGTACTCCCGCAGCGCTCGACCGGTTGATGTTGAACGACTTCATGAATTGCCGGATCAGAATGTCGTTCAGGTTGTTCGGAATCGCCCACAGAAAGAACAGCACCGTCACCATGACAAACGGCAACAGCCGCCCCGAGGGAATCAACCGGGCTTCAATGTCTTCGTTCTTGTTCAGCGAGGGCGAGTTGCCCGGCCCAACGGAGATGCTCAAGGTGAATTGTTCCTCCTGAATCAGAGATGCAACGAGGCACGGTTGCCGATGCTCCCTTTACGCCAACTCGGCCTTCTGTGTGATGCCGAGCAACAAATTGAATTCCGCACCATTCCAGCCTTAAATACCCTTCCTCGCTGTGACGGAAGCAGCCATCGCTTTTCGTAGACGCTGTTCCGCCTCGCTGCCCCAATAGCCGCAGTCGAGCTCGAAAAAGATTGAAGTGTACGGAATCGCGAGTTCGGTCTTGATGATGAGAACGCGGAAAGTTTGAGCGGTCTGGTCGAGCCTGGCGATAATCTGCTCGTGGGGCAGGGTAGTCGTCTCCGCAGACTTGAGCAGCTCCGCGAGTTGCGTGCGGAAGCGAGAAACGCCTGGCGCATCCCTCTCCGCGACGAATTGCAACTCCCGGTCGAGATAAATGTTGGCACGGACATGTTTGCTGGCCGCAATGGCGTCGAATACGGTGCGAGCGACCTCGATCTGGCCGGCGCCGGAGGCGATGGTCTGGATGCCTGGCCTGGATTGCGCCGGATAAGCGGCGTCCGCAACCACAATCCAATTGCGATGGCCGAATAGCCACAACAAAGCTTTCAGTTCGCGTTTCCAGTCCGGCTTCGTGATCCCCGGCGCGACGGTCATGGCTTCTGTCCTCGATCCTGGCTCATATCAGTTCTTCGTCCGCGCATACGGCCACTTTGCCGCATTTTCCTGAGGCCATCAACGCATAAGCCTCGCCGGCGCGCTCCAGCGGGAACCGATGCGTGATGATTTCGGCCGGATGCAGCTTCCAGCGCACCAGCCGCTCCACAAGCTCTTCCATCAGCCAGGTTGATGTGACCCACGAGCCGTAGAGTGTCTTTTGGTCATGAATCATATCGGGAGAGGGATTTAATTCCACGCGCCCGCCTTCACCGAGAAAGACAATCCTGCCCCACTTGCGGGTGGCGCGAATCGCGGTGGCTCGCGCGGCGTCGTTTGCCGAGCAGTCAACGGCGCGCTCCACACCCATGCCTCCAGTAAGGCGCTTGACTTCGGCCACGTTGTCCGGCCCGGATGCTAGAACCGCGTCACACAGTCCGAGATTGCGCGCGATCTCCATTCGCTCGCGCACCACGTCAATGCCGATAATCTTTTCCGCGCCGAGTTTGCGGCAAAGCGCACCCGCGGCCAGTCCGACCGGTCCCAGGCCTGTGATGAGCACCGCGTGATTGCCGTTGATTCCGATCTTCTCCAGCCCTTCGTAGACGGTCCCAAAGCCGCATGCAACCTGGGCGCCGTCGCCGCAGGAAAGTTCATGGGGCAAAGCGATGAGGTCTTTCTCCTCGGCCACCATAAATTCCGCCATGCCTCCATCGCGCTGCCAGCCGTAAGCACGGCGGTACTTCTCGCTGGTGCACGAGATCATGTAACCGCGCCGGCAGTCATTGCACACGCCGCATCCGGATATGTGGTAGACAATCACGCGATCGCCCACTATGAAGCGGCGACAGCCTGGGCCCGTGGCAACGATCTGGCCCGCGGGCTCATGCCCGACAATCACGCCTTGGTAGCCTTCAGGGCCTTTGCCCAAGTGCTCGTGATAGATGGCGCGAATGTCAGAACCGCAGATCGTCGACGACTTCACGCGCAGCAGGACTTCGCCATGACCCGGCTCGGGAACAGGCACGGAGCGTATCTCAACGGTCGAATTGCCCGGCAGAAACGCTGCGGTCATCATGGCTTTCATTTGGACTACCCTCGCGTCGGTGTTGGTCGGTGCTCAACAAGCCTCACGCGGTTTACGGCGGCGTGATCTCTCCGTTTACGTCCCAGAGATCTTCCCAGGTCTGGCCCTCTTTCCACAGGAAGACCTGGCCTTTGATCAAGCGGCAGTTGCGATCGATGGCTGCGATAGCGCGCATCTCTTCGGCGGTGAGCGGAGGGCCAACGACGCCTTCGAGATTGGCGCGGTAATGATGAACAGAAAAAGGAATCGGCGTTTGCCCGCGCTGCACCGCCCACTTGATGCAAACGACTGCGGGATGAATCCCATGGCTCTCAGCGATGCGAACGATCACGGGATCT
The DNA here is from genome assembly GCA_036510715.1 of Acidobacteriaceae bacterium. Lineage (GTDB taxonomy): Bacteria > Acidobacteriota > Terriglobia > Terriglobales > Acidobacteriaceae > Granulicella. Next base: position 7,855 of record DATCDL010000317.1, on the reverse strand, counting down.
TCGGTGGGCGCAGTGTCCTCGGGGGTGCGGTCACGCTCCGGCCGTCCCGGCGAGCCGATGGGGCAGTAACCGACTGGCTGCATACCGTTGTCCAGCACAAAGCGGAAAAGGTCCGGCTGCTGAAAGTGCGGGTGCAATTCCATTTCATTCACTGCGGGCTTAATGCGGGCGTCGCGCAGAACCAGCCTCAACTTCGGGATGGTCATGTTCGACGTGCCGATGTGCCGGACCAGACCCTTGTCCACCAGCTCCTCCATCTTGCGCCAAGTCTTCATGTAATTTTCGTGGATGTAGGGCTTGGCATCCGGGCTCCGCGCGGACACATCGCAGCCTGGTGGATGAAAATTCGGGAACGGCCAATGCACCAAATAAAGGTCCAGGTAGCCGAGGCGCAGATCGGAAAGCGACTGCCGACAGGAGGCGATTACGTCCTCCTCGCCATGCTTGTCGTTCCAGAGTTTAGAGGTAATCCAAAGAGCTTCGCGCGTGAATCCGCCGCGGAGAACCTCTGCAATCGACGCACCGATCTCGGCCTCGTTGCCGTAAACCGATGCGCAATCGAAATGCCGGTAGCCCGCCGCGGCAGCGCCCTTTACCACCTCGGCGATTTCGGCCGCAGTGACGTGGTCGGAGCCGAAGGTACCCAAGCCGATAGCCGGCATAGACGCCCCGGTATAGAGAGTCCGTTGCGGGAGAGCGGCCGCGATGGTTTTTAGCATGCCCCAATCCGCCTTCTACAAGGATAGAGTTATCGCTAACTTCACGGAAGAATACACTTGCCAAGTGTGACTGTCAACCCGCCTTCTTCTTTCTGCCGATTCGGTATTGGCTGGCAGCATGAATGAGCCATACCTTGCAGATGGCTGGTGGGGCTTGTCGGAGGCGCGTGCGAAGTTGGTTTGCATGCCAGACTCGGGGCTTGAAAGAGATGGAATTGCGTCATCCAGTCCTCTGCGACAAAGCCATCGTCGCTTTGCGAAAGTATTGGGAGAGAAGCCTAACCGGATTCCAGAACAAGGTTTGCATACTGAATCGTGTCACCGGTTCGAATGATCCCGATGGTATCCGGCACTCGTTTCTTGAGGTCGATGTGCGGCTCGAACTTGATTTCTATGCCCTCTAAGGCGCGCTTGAATTCCAGAATCGTCTCGGGGCTATTTACCTCGTTAAACTCCTCAGCCATGAAAGCGCGTGCCACACTGAAGTTGCTCCGAATGGCTGCCAATACATCGAGAACTCGAGGTATGTCATCGACCAAAGAAATATCTATGGTCTCAACTTCCTTCGAGAAAGGGAATCCCCGGTCCGCAATGACCAGAGTATTGGTATGCCGGACAAGGTTAAGCAACAAGTTGATTTTAGGGTTCAGGATTCCTGATTTCACCATGCACCACAATCTCCCGAAGTCATTTGCAATGAATTCCAGCTTTGGACTTTTCCTGAAAGCGGATGAACGTGACGTTCTCCTTTCCAGGTAAAGACTGGCACCGAATTCCGCACTAGTTCCTACGGATCCTGTCCGGCATACTTTCGATAGGACGGATCACAGTGCCCGCAAGAAGACTGGCTTTGCCCGCCTCATTGCGTCCGGCGGATTATGAATAATCACTTCAGTTCCGCCCGGAGTTTCAGCTGCGGATCGCTCATTCTTCCCGATGATCTTGCGGGATCGTGCACCAGTCCAAAAAACGACCCGGCGAAACTGCAGACTCAGACTTTGGCCGAATACCCCGAACCCCAGGACGTTGCGTTGAATGTAGTTCAGGCAGCCTGGCAATAACCGGCAGGGACCCGAGATTCATCCAGTCGCGTTCGCACCCAGCTCCGTACTCAATGGCGTGGCTACTCGCTCGATCACCGCTTTCTTATTTGTCGAAGCCCGAACCACAAGTTGAGGTTGTATGATGATCGTCTTTTTGCGCTGTCGGGTCTTTGATTCCAGCAACGACAAGGTCAAACGCCCAGCGCGGTCGCCGATCATGTCGGTTTGCTGGTCGATGCTCGATAGAGGGATGCGGAGTTCGGTGTCATAATGGAGATTCCCAGATCCTATGACGGCGATATCCTCCGGCACTTTTAGGCCTGCATCTAGAATTGTGTGAATGGCTCCAATTGCCATGGGATCGTTATAGGAGAATACCCCATCTGGACGAGGGTTCAGGCGAAGAAGATGCCGCATCAATTCAGCACCGCTTTCTCGGCTTTGCACGTCCACCAATCGCGGCATTGACACATAGCCTGGAAGAGACATCACGTTGTGTTTGGCTAGGGCGTTTTGGTAGCCTCTAAGGCGTCCGGCTCCCGGGCTATTGTCCGGTCCACGCAAGTGAGCAATCCTCTTGCACCCTATTTCAATAAGATGTTCTGTCGCCAATAGCCCAATCGCCTCGTCGTCGGATCCGACGTAGTTAGTATCTAATCCCCTGAAATTGCGGTCTATCAAAACCAATGGCAGCTCTTGTCTTTGGATGCGCTCGATGGTTGATGGGTTCGTGGATGAGGATGCGATGACGAGAGCATCCAACCTGCGGCCAATGAGCCGGTTGATTTCATGATTTTCCAGCTCGACATCCTCTTCCGAGGTCGAAATGGTCAGGCAGTAACCCTTCTTCAGAAGGGCCCTTGAAAGTGATTTTGCAACCTGGGCAAAGAACGGGTGCAAGAGGTCGGGCACTACAAGGCCAACGAGATAGGTCTTTCCGGTCACCAACCCGCGAGCTGCTAGATTCGGGGTGTAGTCAAGCTCCTTAACACGGTCCAGAACCCGCTTCCGGGTCGCCTCGCTTATGTCCTCGTGGTTTCGAAGTACCTTCGAAACTGTAACCACGGAAACCCCGAGGTCACGTGCGATATCTTTCATCGTCGTGGGCATAGCTTTTTATACCATAGTCATCTCTAATAGTATGTGATAGCTGAACCGTTAACTGCCACTATTTTGGCCGGGTTGGCGCGAGTCTGAAACGTGCATAAGTTGTGACCGACCGCTGCATTTAAAATGCGCCGTCGCCAGCATATTTCGAAGCAAATTCACGCTCTTTCGGCCCCTCTTGGCCCGACGCAGTTGCGCGCATTTCGATCCAGGGCTTCAGTGCAGTCATCATGGCGTCGAATTCCGCGAAATCCAGCGATTGCTCGCCATCGTTCCATGCTCGGTCGGGAGTGGTGAGCACTTCGACGAGCAGGCCGTAGGAGCCTGCGGCGACTCCGACGCGCGCCAGCGCCGGTACCAATTCGTGGTACCCTGCTGCGTGGTTGGGATCGGCAATGACCGAAAGGTGTGTGACTTGCTTGAGGAACACAATGGCGGCCGCATCGAAGGTGTTGCGCATTGCTGTCTCGAAGGTGCGGATGCCGCGTTCGCAGAGGATGACGTTGGGGTTGCCGTGGTTCAGAATTACCTGCGCCGAGCGCAGAAGGTCGGTGACGGTGGCCACCATGCCGCGCTTAAGGAGGATCGGCTCGCCGGATTGCGCCGCTGCTGCCAGCAGCGTGTAGTTCTCCGTGCTGCGCGAGCCGATCTGCAAGATGTCAGCATACTCGGCGACCAGAGGGACGCGCATTCCGACTTAACCTCAGTCACAACTGCCAGGACGGTTTCGTCGCGTGCCGCGGCGAGCAACTTCAGGCCTTCGAGGCCCAGGCCTTGAAACGCAAAAGGAGAACTGAGCAGCTTGAAAGCGCCGCCACGCTGAACACGCGCTCCCGTTCGGCGCACATGACGGGCCGTGGCCGTGAGCCTCGACTCGGTTTCCACTGAACAAGGCTCCGCCATGGTGACGAACTCTGTGTCGCCGATGACGAAATCGAACACGTGCACACGCGTCCGTTGGCGCCGCGCTTTTGGCAGAACATCGGCGGTGTTGGCAAATCTAGTTTTAGGTTTTCTTGACATTGTGGCCACTCCGACTATACGCTGCACGATAAAGTTAGCGATTGCTCTCGGACGTCCTGCTATTCAAGAAGACTATTGTCCGTTCGATTAGATCCCGATGGGGTCGGGCGCGAACGATGTCGATTTTCCTCGAACCGGATGAGCTGCTTGTTTCTGATGTAGTCAACGCGAGAAAGAGAAATTGTATTGAGAATGCTTCTGTGATTGAAATGAAGTTTTGATTGCCGTCGCAATCATCGAATCCTGTCTAGTCTTGCTGGATTCCGATGCGTGTGAGCGCTTTGCGGAATCATCGGCAGCGTGTCTTGCCGAACCTCTAACCGTTGGAGACTATTATGCCGCGCATCTCTCGCCGTGACCTGCTTGCTTCTGGACTGGCACTTTCCACCTCTTCGATCGTCGCTCGCTCCTCATGGGCCCGAACCGCCGCTCTGCTGGGAGGCGATGCGCCGCAAGGCCCTGCGGCGGCTGCTCTAGCCCTGGCGCCGCGAGAGCAACTGCTCTTCGACTTCGGCTGGAAGTTCACGTTCGGTCATGGCACGGATCCCTCAAAAGATCTCGGTTTCGGATTTGGCCAGAGCGACTTTTCCAAGACGGGCGACTTCAAACTTGCAAAGGCCAGCTTCGACGATTCTGGGTGGCGCGCACTCGACCTTCCGCATGATTGGGCGGTGGAACTCCCGTTCGTGCATGACGATTCAGGGAACGGAGACAGTCAGTTACGCTCGCACGGGTACAAGCCACTCGGCCGCCGCTATCCCGAAACAAGCATAGGTTGGTACCGTCGCGAATTCGAGATTCCCGCAAGCGACGTGGGGCGCCGCATTTGGGTTGAGTTCGACGGTTGTTTTCGCGATGTGATCGTCTTCGTCAACGGCTGTTTCATCGGCCGAAACGACAACGGCTACGCTCCCTTTCAATTCGATCTCACCGACTTCCTTGCCTACGGCGCCAAGAACTATATCGTCCTCAGGGTCGATGCCAGCTTCGGAGACGGCTGGTTTTACGAGGGTGCAGGAATCTACCGTCACGTTTGGCTCACCAAGACCGACGCTGTCCATCTGGGCAAGTGGGAAAGCGTAGTTCGCTCGACGGTGAATGGAGACTCGGCTGAGCTATCTCTTTCTACGGTGGTGCAGAACGAGAGCACGAAAGCCGTAGGCTCCAGAGTAGGTTGGAGAATCCTCGATGCCAGCGGTGCGACGGTCGCCACCGCCGAATCGCCTGCGCAATCCATCCCCATTGGTGGAATATCGACCTACCTCGCTGCCGTGAGGCTCGCGAGGCCCGCGCTGTGGTCGGTCGATGAGCCGAATCTGTACTCGGCGATCGTCACCGTCGAGGCTGACAGCAATGTGTGCGATGCGGAGCGTGTCACGTTCGGGGTCCGCACGGCTGTCTTCGATGCTGACAAGGGCTTCTTTCTTAACGGCAAATCGCTCAAGATCCAAGGCACTTGCAATCACCAGGATCACGCCGGCGTGGGCGCGGCCCTGCCTGACCGGCTGCAATCGTTCCGACTTGCCGTGCTGCGCGAGATGGGCTGCAACGCCGTGCGCACCTCGCACAACGCGCCAACGCCCGAATGGGTGGCTGCCTGCGACCGCATGGGCGTGATGATGATGTGCGAGACGCGCCAAATGAGTTCGAATTCCGAGGGCATGCAGCAACTCGAACTGATGGTGAAGCGCTATCGCAACTCACCGTCTATCATCATTTGGTCCATTGGCAATGAAGAGTGGCTGCTGCAAGACACAATGGCAGAGCAGGGCGCACGGATCGCGGCCGACATGGTGAACCTATGCCATAAGCTCGATCCGACGCGCGTCGTTTCCGCCCCCGTCAACGGAGATAACGAAAAGGGCCTCTCCGCGCCCCTCGACATCATTGGTTTTAACTACAACAGCCGGAAGTATCCGGAGCCGTTTCACAAGAAGTATCCCAAGAGGCCGATTTACGGATCGGAGACTTCGAGTGCAATCAGTACGCGCGGCGAGTACACGACTGATCGACTGCGCAACGCTGTGAACTGCTATAACGGCGTAGTGCTCTGGGGCGAGACGCCCGAAGAATGGTGGACGTTCTACGGTACGCAGGATTGGGAGGCGGGCGGGTTCGCCTGGACTGGTTTTGACTATCGTGGTGAGCCAACCCCATATGGCTGGCCCTCAATTAACTCGCAGTTCGGCATTTTGGACATGTGCGGTTTCCCGAAGGACTACTTTTACTATTACAAAGCGTGGTGGCGCAAGGAGCCCTCGTTGCATCTGTTCCCTCACTGGAACTGGCACGGCAGAGAAGGCGACGAGATTCCAGTCTGGGTTTACTCCAACCTGGACGAAGCAGAACTGCTTGTGAACGGCAAGAGTCTCGGCCGCCAGAAAATTCCACACCTCGGACACGTGGAATGGAAAGTGGGGTACGAGCCGGGCGTGATCGAGGCGCACGGTCTGAAAGATGGGAAGATTGTTCTGACAGAGAAGCGAGAGACAACCGGGCCGACGGCATCCATCCGGGTCACGGCGGATCGTGATGAGATTAATGCCGACGGCGAAGATGTTGCGGTCCTGAAGGTGGAAGCTCTCGACAGCGAAGGCAGGCCGGCACCGACTGCAGACAACCACATCACGTTCAATATCTCGGGTCCCGGAAAGCTTATCGGCGTCGGGAACGGTGATCCCAATTGCCAAGAGAGCGACAAGGCGCCGAAACGCTCCCTCTTCAATGGCCTGGCTCAAGTAATCATCCAAAGCATGAAGCGGCCTGGCGAGATTCATGTCGAGGCGGTGAAGGATGGATGGGAAGGACCGGAGTTGATGCCGACCAAGCTGGTGATCACCGCCAAGCAGATCGAACCGCGGCCTTCTGTTCCGATTGTGCGAGAAGCGTGAGCAAAAACGTGCATGCAGAGCATGCCAGCCTGCAGGGGAAGCGGATCCAGAGCCGGTCTGACAGTCAGCACTCGACGGAATTTCATCGCGCCTCACTTCCAGGAGTTCAACATGAAGCAAGTTGATTGCGCAATCTCTTACTCGGAAAATCTGGGTACCAGAATCAGATCGCTGGCTATTTGGCTGCTTTTCGCTCTGGTGTTGCATGCAGGAGCGTCGGCCCAAAGTGCTGTCGGTCATCCGGACTGGCCGGGACAGGGGCAGCTATATGTGGGCACATGCTATCAGCCCATCGAGCGCACGCCGGAGCATATCGACCAGGACATCACCTTGATGAAGCAGGCCGGGTTCAATGTGGTGCGGATGGGCGACCTTTCCTGGGATTCCTTCGAGCCCGAGCAGGGCAAGTTCGAATTCGGCTGGTTCGACGCAATATTGGAGAAGATGCACGCCGCCGGAATCAGGGTAATCCTGGATATCCCTGGTTCTCCGGCCCCCATATGGCTGCATCGCGCCTATCCGGGAGTCGATATCGTGGCTCAGGACGGCAAGCGCATGCCGCCGGCGGAGCGCTATATGGACGATATCAGCGATCCGAACTACGTCCGCGAGGTTGGAATTCTGGCCGGAGCCATGATGAAGCACTACGCGCACAATCCGGCGATCATCGCGGTCGGCTACGACAATGAGATCGGTAACGGCTACATGTCCTATTCCGAAGGAGATCGCGAACGCTTCATCGCATGGCTGGAGAAGAGCTACGGTACGATTGGGGCGCTCAACAATGCATGGCAGACAGAGTGGTGGTCGCGCAGGCTAAACGGATTCGATCAGGTCTATATGCCGCTGGCGAACGGTCCCGGACCGTCGGAGAGCTATCTCGATCTGCACCGCTTCTGGTCTGATGTCGCCATTGCGCGGCTGGAGCAACTTGAGGCGATTCGTAAGGAAAACATGCCCGATGTGCCGGCCATCTCGAATCTGTGGCCAACAGCGGAAAGGCGAGGTTTCGATTACCTGAGCACCTACAAATCGTATGTCTCCTATGGAGCAGAAGGTTTCTATCCGAGCG
>DATCDL010000316.1:0-4010 GCA_036510715.1 Acidobacteriaceae bacterium | reverse complement strand
ACTTGTGTACCTTGATTTCATTGGGCGTTTAGCTCTGCCACTCCTGTAACGTTCAGGAAGTCATTGAAAGTCCGGTTGCGTAGCTTTTGCAGTGATCCGTATTGGAAACGGGGTTCACTCCAACTTCCGGTACTCGGTGTTATAGGGCTTTGAATTGGTCGGGGCGAGAGGATTCGAACCTCCGACCCCCTGGTCCCGAACCAGGTGCGCTACCAGACTGCGCTACGCCCCGAACAATGGATTAGTGAGTGGTTGGACTTGATCGGACGAACGCAGAACTCCGGGAAACGACATGAGCTGCAAAACCCGCTGACCAACGTTTTGATTTTAGCAGAAGTTGAGCGCGGTTGAGGGCGACGTGGCTTGTCTTCAATCGCGCTCATGATTCCTCGCTGATTGAGGTGCGGGCCGCGTTACATGGACGGCTTGTCCGGTGCTGCAGTCGGAGAAGGAGCGGGAGTTACGGGTGTCGTTGGTGCGGTGTTGTTCGTAGGTGCAGTTGTGTCGGCTGGTGCGGGTGCTACGGGACCTGCAGATGCAGGGGCGAGAGCACTGGGATCCACTGGAGCCGCGGCCGCTGGTGCGTTTGGCGTGGGGAGTGTTGCTGGTGCAGTCGCCGGAGTAGCATCTGCAGGAGCAGGAGTTACTGGAGCAGCTGTTGTGGGTGCTGCTGTAGCTGGGGAGGGGGACGCCGCCGTGGGGGCTGCTGGAGTCGCCAACGCAGGAGCAGGGGTAGCAGTTTGTGGGTGAGGCTGGGACAGAACCTTCTTATGGCGTGGAATGCCATAGGCCTGCCCATGGCGAACGATGGACTTCTCATCGAAAGTCTGGGTGTTCGAGCCGTTGAAGATGGCACCCGCAGGAACCAGCGTATTGGTAACGGTCTTGCCGGTGGGCTCGCCGATCCGCAGTTCAATGCGGGAGGGATCGATGCCCTTCTCCTGGGTCAGGTACTGCCGTGCGTTGAGGGTGCGTTCAGCAGCGGCGGAAGGCTTCTCGCTGGGTGCAGAGTTTCCCACGATGATGAGCCGTGCATCGGCCTGCTGATTGAGGGTTAGAGCAATGTCATCGAGGCAGCCCTTGGCTTCATTGTCCACTCGCTCGGGGCGACGGAGGTCGCGGGTAAAGCTGAGGCTGCAGAGTGGCTGGGTCTGGGGGATGACGGGGGCAGGGGGAGCCGTAATGATGACGTCGGTCGTGGCTTTGGCGGTCTTGCCGAGATCATCGACAACGTTACACGTCACGGTAATGGTTCCCGGGCTGAGACCGGCGGTGACGAGCTTTGCGGTTGGTCCTGAACTGGCAATGACGCCGGCTGTTGCGGTGTAGGAGTAGGTCAGCGGGCGATTCTGGGGACTAGTGCCGACGGTGCTGATTGCGATGTCTGTGCCTGATATGGCAGTGCTGGGGTTAGCGCTGCAGGTCAGGGTTGGTGGTTCAAATGCTTTGACGGTGAAGGGGGCAGCGCAGGAGGCCTGCTGACGTGCCCTGGAGCCTTGCTGCACATGGCCTATGACTGTGTACTCCCCGGGGGCCGTGTCGGTGGTATCGATTGTGGCTTCAGGGCCGGAGGCCATGACCTTGCCGCCATTGGATGTCCAGGTGTAGACGGGGGTCTTTTTGGGGTTCAAATGCAAGGCATTCGATTCGATTTTGACGGGGTCGCCGGGGAAGACACTGGGGGGCTGCGCGCCGCAGCCAAGCATCACGGGGTACGGAGGCCGGACGTCGCCGAAATGGGCGACGATGCCACCGGAGAGTTTCAAATTATCGATCTCCCCGAATCCGCCCTGAATTCCGGCTGGAAGAAGCAATGGGCCGTAAACCACCTGGGAATATTGGAAGTCTGCCTGGATGGGGCGAATGGAGAAACGATGGTTGAAGAAGGGGAGCGAGAGATCGACGCCGGCACCTCCTGTGACTCCCCAACCCCACATGAGGGACTGCGCGGCAGGACCATTGGTGCGCTCACCGCCGCCGAGAAGATGGACGAAGGGGACGAATGGCCCAAGAGGAAGACGGAAGACGGGGCCACCCTCGGCTGTGTAGATCAGTTGGCTGCAGGTTTCGCCGGTGCAGTTCGGAATGTAGGCGGTGTGTTCCGTTGTACCGGAGAAATATCCACCCTCCATCTGCACGCCGAAGTAGCGGTTGAAGTAGACCGAGACGCTGGCTGTCGCATTCGGATTGAAGACAGACTGGTATTGATAGCCGTTGATACCGCTATTGAATGGATGAAAGTAGCCGTAGCCGCCGTAGACGTCAACTCGAGAATCTACATGTTCCGTGCCGCTCTTGGTCGCCTGTGCGGGGCAGAAAGCTGCAGTGCCAAGACCGATCAGAGCTAGAACTAGACGAGTCATTTGGGTGAGGCGTGGCATTGCGGCGGTTCCTCCAGATGTCAATTCATATTGGGCTTACTGCGTCTGCGCGTTGGTACAGAAGTTCTTTGAAATCAATCCCTTTTGATGCAGCGTGCTTCCGTATTTATCCTTTGCACCTCAGAGCGATCTTGAACGATGCCTCTGTTCATGACGCCTCGGACTTGATGCGTGCCTCTAAAGTAGATAAGCTCTAACATGATGACAAACTTGAGTCTACGTATTGCACGTTGTCCAAAGCAATGTGGAATTCGTGGTAAGAACTCGCAAGCGGCTGACCTGATCGCGCGAATAGCGCATGAAGAGTGTTGTCCCTCTTAACTCTGGCCGGTCCATCCTCATCTCAGACTGCATTTTCAAAACATCATATCGGCCGTAACTGGGCTCCATTCGGGCCTCCAATTGCGGGCCTCCAAGGGAGATTACTTTGGTTATAGAGAGTCCGCCGAGCGAAGGTATCGCGAAGCTTCATCAGGAAAGATTGAGTCATCTGCAGGCATTGGAGGCGGAGAGCCTCTACATACTGCGGGAAGCGGTGGCGGAGTTTGCGCGTCCGGTGATGCTGTATTCCATTGGCAAAGACTCCAGTGTGATGCTGCGGCTGGCCCAGAAGGCGTTTTATCCGGGGAAGATTCCTTTTCCATTGCTGCATATCGATACCAGCTACAAATTTCCGGAGATGATCACTTTCCGGGATACGTACACGAAGGAGATCGGCGCAGACCTCATTGTGCATCGGAATGAGGCGGCGATTGCGGATGGGGCAAGCCCCTGGAAGCTGGGAACGCAGAACTGCTGCGGAGCGCTGAAGACGCGTTCGTTGCTGGATGCGCTGGAGGCGGGCGGGTTTGACGCTGCGTTCGGGGGGGCTCGCCGGGATGAGGAAAAGAGCCGCGCGAAGGAGCGGGTGTACAGCTTTCGCGACGCTGCGGGGCAGTGGGACCCAAAGAACCAGCGGCCAGAGCTTTGGAGTCTGTATAACTCGCGTCTGCGTAAGGGCGAGAGCATTCGCGTATTTCCATTGTCGAATTGGACAGAGTTGGATATCTGGCTCTACCTCTATGCGGAGCAGATTCCAATTGTGCCGCTGTATTACGCGGAGGAGCGGCTGGCAGTGATTCGCGGCGGAGCGATCACGCTGGTGCATGAGGGAATGCGACTGCTGCCGGAGGAGAAGCCGGAGTTGATGAAGGTGAGGATGCGCTCGCTGGGATGCGTGCCGTGCACCGGAGCGATTCGGAGTGATGCGGAGACGCTGCCACAGATTATTGAGGAGTTGATAGGGTTCAGGCGCAGTGAGCGCGAGGGCCGCGCGATTGATCACGACGAAGAGGGCTCTATGGAGTTGAAGAAGCGGGAGGGCTATTTCTAATGAGCACAGTTTCTCCGGCAACAGAGGTATCGCAAGAGCAGAGCTTTCGTGCGTTTCTTGATTCGCATCTGGAACAGGAGATGCTGCGGTTTACGACCGCTGGCAGCGTCGACGATGGCAAGAGCACGCTGATCGGGCGGCTCTTGCATGACACGAAGAGTGTGTACGAGGACCAGCTTGCATCGATTCTTGCGAGCCGGGTGAATCGTTCGGGTGGTTTGATCGACTTGTCGTTGTTGACGGATGGGCTGAAGGCC
>DATCDL010000315.1:0-2581 GCA_036510715.1 Acidobacteriaceae bacterium | reverse complement strand
AGGGTGAATACGTTCACCTCGGTCGCCAAGGTGAGTACGTTGTCAAAGCGACTCAGGAGTCTCCGGACACCGGGAAGGTGTTTCCCACCCAGAAGGCGGCCGAAGAATTTGCGGAGCAGACTCGACAGGTCTCACCGAACTCGACCGCAGAGGCCGAGTTCCGCGGCGGCAAGTGGGTAGTGGACTACAAGATTGACCACGTGTCGTTCCATCAGGGGCGCACTGAGGCTGAGAAAGCGCGTGCTGCTGTTCGCGCCGCGGGATATGAATCGCCGCCGGTGTCGACAAAAGTGTATGACCATGAACAAGCGAAGTCCCTTACGCCTGGAATGCAGGAGTTAATGACGTCGGCGATCCACAAGATCGAGCGAGGCGGGGCTGACAAAGGAACTGCCGCGCTAGTGGATTCCCTGCACAGCGCCTACCTGCAGATGGAAGCGCAGCGTAGCGCGAGTGCCGGTTCGCAGTTGACGCGTAAAGGGTTCTCCGGTGTCAAGGCCAAGGACATGCGGCAAAACTTTGCTGACTACAGCTCCAGCACGATATGGCACGCATCGCAGCTACGCACGATGTTCCAGAAAGCTGAGGCGATGGCCCGTCTGCGCACGATGGCTAAGGATGAGAACATCGATCAACCCACTGCATACAAGCGCGGTGAGATCGTACAGACCCTCGGCGCCCGCGCAGCCAGCGACGCGCAGATGAACACGAGCGGCGCGTTTAACCGCACTACCGGCCGCCTTGGATTCTTGGCGTACCTGACGTCGCCCGCGCACGCCGCGATCTGGATGACGCAGAATTTCACGACGACCATCCCCGGCCTGGCCGGTGAGCATGGGCAAGCAAAGGCGTGGAGCGCGATGTCTAAAGGCATGGGGGCCGTGACATGGCCGGCGGTGCGGACAGCTGCGCGTGAGCAATTTAGCCGGGACCCGACGCCGGAGGGCATACAAGAAGCGATTCAGAAAGCTATCGCCTCCCACCCCACGATGGGTAAATGGGCGGACGCCATCAAAACACTGCACGAGCGCGGTGTGATCAGCCACGGATACGCGAACGAACTCAGTGAGATCGCGCGCGGCACAGGACCGTACACCCTCAAAGTTATGGACTACGCCCGCATGCTGCCGACGATGGCGGACGCATTCAACCGCACGAGCACGGCGCTCGCGTCGCTGGAACTCAACAATGGGGATCTCGGAAAAGCCGCGGACGACGTGGAGAAGTACCACGCGGACTACTCCGCTGCCAATAAGCCGAGGGTCTTCCAGGCGTTCAATCGGATACCCGGCGGCAACACAATCACGATGATGAAAACTTACGTGCAAGCGATGGCGCATTTGACGTACGGAAACATAGCGGAGGTGATCAAGGGAGCTGGGGGCGACACCGACCAGAAGGCTCGGTCGTTGCAGGCAGCGAAAACTTTAGGCGGGATGGCGATTGGGCAGGCGTTATTTGCGGGTGTGTATGGCGCGGTGGGGCTGGAGCCTGTGCGGCTTCTGTTCTACGCGTACCACAAGATATTTGATCAGGAGGGAGAAACGTGGGACATGAAGAATGCGATCCATGGATGGCTCACGGATACGTTCGGCCAAACGGCGGGTAACTCGCTCGCGCGCGGGCCGATCGCGGACGCGTTGGGAGTGGATGTGCAGGAGCGCATGGGCCTTGCGAACCTGGCGTTTCATGATCCGCCAGACCTGCTGTCGCTAGACAAGGACTCGTGGAAGAATTTCGTCAATGACGAGAGCGGAGCGTTGGTTCAGCTTCTTGGAAATAACGTCATGGGCTCGATGGGGGAATTGCTCAATGGCAATATTTTGGGGGCGATCAACAAAGCTGTGCCTGTGAAGATGTACCAGGACGGAGTGAAGGCCCTGGAGATGGCGCGAACTGGGAAGTTGAATAGCGGGGGGGTGCCAATCACGCAGCCGTCCGGGTTGGACGCTGTGAAGAAGGTGATTGGCTTGCAGCCGGCGAGTGCAGCTGATGCGACAGAGAAAGGACACGTGAGCACAGAAATTACGAAGGGGCAGGCCCTCGCCCGCACGGCGATCATCCGTGCCATCGTCAATGCATCGACCAATGACGAAAGGACTGCGGCGTACGAGCGGAAGAATAGCTTCAACGAGCGCAATCCTGGGGCGACAATTAAGCAGGGTGAGATACGCGGTACTGAGAAGCGTGATATGAAGATTGAAAACAACGTGCCGTCAAAGAACCAGCAAGTGCAGCAAGCCACGCGCTGGGATAGACCTTAGCTCATTTCTTTTTTGATCTCAGCCACTGTGCGGTTGGGGTCCATCCAGTATGTCTGATCTTTCCAGCATATAGAACGCAGCACCGTTGTCCCTGTGCGTATCTTCTTCATGACGACTACATCTGGGAGCGCCTTGCGCACGAACTCTCGGACGTCGTAGCCGGAGTATGTCTTGCCGGTCTCGGAATGCAGGAACTGCCTGATTTTTTCGTTCGAGACAACGGCGCGGTCGAACGGTGCGTCGCCGTCGCGCGCCGCTGCTGTTAGGATCTGCACTTCTTTGATCTGTGACTTGTCAACCATCACGAGTTTGGCGCC
>DATCDL010000314.1:0-2962 GCA_036510715.1 Acidobacteriaceae bacterium | reverse complement strand
CGAGCCTTCTGGCCAGGACCGCTCACCCTGTTGCTCCCACGGGTAGCAGGGATTCCCGACGCCGTAACCGCCGGCAGGGACCTCGTCGGTGTACGAGTTCCTGCGCATCCTGCTGCCCGCGCCTTGCTGGCCGCCGTTGGGCTTCCGATCGCCGCGCCCAGCGCCAACCTCTTCGGCCACACTAGTCCGACAACCGCCGCACACGTCTTCGCCGACCTCGATGGACGCATCGACGCCGTTCTCGACGCAGGCCCAACCTCCATCGGCGTCGAGTCCACCGTGCTCGATCCCACTCAGACACCGATGGTGCTCTATCGCCCCGGCGCTGTGACGGCGGAGCAACTGACCGCAGCAACAGGTGTCGCGGTGGAGGAATTCGTCCCCGAAACATTCGTCCCCGCTACAGAAGCGGAAGTTCAGCATCCCGCGTCCATGCCATCGCCCGGAGTGGGAATCCGGCATTACGCTCCGCGGGCTCCACTGATGCTGGTTGCGGGTTCTGTCGCGCGGCTTCAGAACGCGCTGCATACGGCCAAATCCCACTCTGGCAGCGGCTCTGTCGGAGTGTTACTCCCGCAAGGCTGGCCATTACGAGGGGATGCGGTACTGCAGCCGTGGGGCCGATGGGATGATCCAGAAAGCCTTGCCACAACGCTCTTCGCTGGTCTCCGCGCGCTCGACGATCAGGGAGTCTCACTGATCCTGTGTCCGTTGCCGGAATCCGGCGGCATCGGCGACGCCATCCGCGACCGCCTCCGCAAGGCTGCACGCACGACCTAAAGGCTGCGCGTACGGGCTAAAGGCTGCACGCACGACCTGACTCAGGCGTTACTTCATGACGATGTTCGCCGGGTGGCCTTCGCTGGCCTTGTACAAGTACTTGATTCCTGCCTTGTAGATCAACACGCGGCTGCGTCCTACCTGGAGTTTCACCACGCACTTGTCGTACCACTGGATGAAGCCGTGCAGTTGTTCGCCGTCTTCCAGTACGAACGTCATCTCGGTTTGCTGCTGCATCTGCTTCTGGAAGTAAAACGCTTCCGCGTGCGAACTCTCTGGCACACCATGACCGTCAGGAATCATGGCATGCGTCAACGGATCTTCCGTGTGGATGGGATCTCGCCTGCGCTCGACCGGAGGTAGATGCGGACGTATAAGTTTGCGCGTTCCATTGAACGTGTTGTCGTCGTTGCGCGTTGCGATCTTACGTTCGATCAAAGCTCTTTTCAACGGCATTACGGCTTCTCCAGGGAGGTATCCACAGGCAGTACCGCAAGAACGAAGCGATCCTACTGGAAGCATAAAACGATGCTGAGAACCGCGTTCGGCACACGTCGAACCGTTCCTGGCGTCTATGGATTGCGTGGTTTCCCGACTATCATAGATGCAGTTAAGGGACAGCGGGTTGTTTGTTTCAATCGCTAACGCCGCCCACCCTCAAGTTCCACGGCAAGCGAGTCGAGGCTTAGCGACCGGAGCAGATTGCGGCGCAACCCACTCTGAACAGCATCCATTCCACGGACTGCGGACTCGATCCACTCGAAGCTGAACGTGTCTGCCATGCGTTGGAGTTCCGCCCGTTTGTCGATATTCCGTACTCGATCTCCTGCCCCTGCCTGCAGCAGCAGCAGATCCTCGAGCAGACTGGATACGGCGCGGAGCAGCGCCGTGGTCTTCGTCTGTCCCTCCGCTCCTGCACGATACGTCTCCGTCATCCGGAACAGCACGGAATGGTCGTGGTGACCAGCGCTCTGCTCGGCATTGTGCAGGAGGGTCAGGGCGTCAGCGCGGCCTGCTGCATATTCAGCGAGGTTGAAGCCGAGGGCTCGTCCGGCTGCTCCCTCGCTCAGGCGGGCGGTCAACTCACGCTCGACCTTGTTGAGGTCTTTCCGGCGCTCCGCGAGCAGAGCCTCAATCTCGTCCACGGGAAGCGCACCCAGATGAGCGACGGCGCAGCGGGAACGAATCGTCGGCAACAGCTCGCCCAGATTCTCTGCCAGCAGCAGGATGTGCACATACGCTGGAGGCTCCTCGAGCACCTTCAGCAGCGAGTTCGCCGCTTCCTTCATGAACGAGGCAGACGTGAGCAGGAAGACCTTCGCTGGCGCCTCCGTCGGCAAGTACTGCGAGCGGTTGATGAGGGTCCGAATCTGCCCCAGCTTGATCAGCAGCTGCGGTGGATCGGGGGGCACGATCAGCACGTCAGGGTGCGTCTGGACGAGGACACGGGTGTCCTTCTTATCGGTCTCGCGCATCTCCTCGCGGACAGCGACGGCTTCGTCGATCCTGGCTTCGAGGTCAGCTCCCTCGGCAATCCGCGTGCAGTTACGGCAGACGCCGCAGAATCCGGCCAGCGGCTGGCCCGCGTGGGGCCCATCGGTGGCAAGGTCGCGGGGTTGCTGCTCGCACTCCAGCGCCATGGTGAGCAGCAGCGCCAGGGTGAACTTGCCCGCCCCGCGTGGTCCCAGCAGGATCAGCGAGTGGGGCAGGCGTCCGGCAGCGATCGCTGCGCGAAGGCTGTCGACGGTGCTGCGGTTGCCGACGAATTCAGGGAAGGAGCCAGGGAGTGCCACGCCTCCAGATTACCTCCTCAGTCCTGCTCTGACGGCGGGAGTTGCGCTTCGCCATCCGCGCAGGTCACTCCCGCCGGCCGCGCAGGACCAGAACCTGTCAAGCCCCCATACCTGTCCAAAACCTCCAAACACCCTATAAACACTGGCGATAAATCTTTTCAAAAGTTGGCATAGTTACCCCCTCCCATTCGCTACAATTGAACTAGAGCCTCATAACCACTCGACATCTCAGATCTCTGCCGATTCCGCGCAGCCCCTCGCCGTCCTCGCAGGACCTAACCCCAATGTTTTCTATTTTATACCCGTAAAATATCTGGAATCAGTATTTTATGGGAAAACGCGTCTGTAACTCACTCATTCCACTGATCACCCCTAAAACCGGGGGGGGG
>DATCDL010000313.1:0-2070 GCA_036510715.1 Acidobacteriaceae bacterium | reverse complement strand
CGACCTGGGCGATGCGGACGTGCGCGGAGGCTCCGGCGGAAGTTTTGGCGGTGACGGCAGAGAGGGGAGCAGACCGGCGTTCGGGGAGGATGACGCCGTCGATTCCGGCTCCGTCGGCGGAGCGGAGGAGGGCGCCGAGGTTGTGGGGGTCTTCTACACCGTCGAGTGCGAGGAAGAACCTGCCTGCGGGGCGGGGTCCTACGCGGACGGCGGGAGAATGAAGCAAATCCTCTAGCGCGAGAAATTTGCGTTCGCGGACGAAGGCTACGATGCCCTGGTGGGCGTCGGTCTTGCAGTGGCGGGTGAGCTGGTCGCGAGGTTCGGTGCTGATGCGGACGCCTTTGGCGCGGCAGAGCTCGAGGAGAGCGTCCATGCGGGGGTCGCGGCGGCTCTCGCGCTCGCGGGCTACGCTGACGTGGTCGAGCGGTCGAGTGCCGGCGCGGAGGGCCTCCTCCACGGGGTGCAGGCCGTACAGAACATCCATCGTTCCAGTGTAAGTCCTGTGCGGACGGCGGGGACGCTTCGCGGGCGAGAGGAGCCGGGTTGCGGCGCGCTCCGGGGATGGATCCAGATGGAGGTGGTGCTAGTTGTCCCCCATCAACTGGGAGGCACGGGCGTAGGAGCCGAGATTGAAGGTGTTGGCGTAGCCGAGGCGCTTGAGTTTCTTGCAGGCGACTCCGCTGCGCATGCCGCTCTGGCAATGCAGGAGGAGTACCTTGTCCAGGTCCTTGACACGGCGGGGGACGGCGGACTCGATCTCCGGGAGCGGGATGTTGACGGCGATGGGGAGATGGCCGGAGGCGAACTCGCCGGGGCTGCGGACGTCGATGACAAGGGCGCCGTTTGCGAGGTAGGCACGGGCGGTGGCGGGAGAGATCTGGCCGATGCGTTTGAGGAGGAGGAGGACGAGGATGGCGACGATGAAGGTGGCAAGTGCGATGGTCCAATGCATGGGTTCGACTTTTCTGCGGATTGCTTTCGCTTCACGATCGTTCGCGGCGGGGAGGGGCCAGGCGAGCGACCAGGTGATGATCTTATTGTGCGCTCAACGTGGGTCTGCAGGCATCTGGGCGCTGGAAAGGCGGAGGGTAGGCCCCCAATCCATCGATCATTGTGCGAAGTTCACTGATTTCCGGTCGTAGAATCAGAGTAGGATTCTAACTAAGTCGAGTCTTTTCGAGACAACCCGACGTCCATATCCACGTGAGAACTTCGATAGCCCTAACCGCCGAGGCAGCCAAGCAGGTCGAGCGTGAGAACGCTGCGATCGCCCGTGGACTTAAGCGGCAGGATCCGGAGTTGCTGGACCAGCTGATCGAGACCTATCAGCATCGGCTGATGCGGTATTTGATGTTCCTGACGGGCAAGCGCGAAGTTGCGGAGGACCTGTTTCAGGAAGTTTGGATACGGGTGCTGCGGAGGGGTTCGCAGTACAACGGCAAGGCTCGGTTCGACACGTGGATTTTCACGATTGCGCGGAATTTGGTGATTGATCTGTCGCGCAAGCGGACGATGGCTTCGCTGGATGAGATGCGCGAGGGCGGCGAGGATGAGCGGCCGTTCGAGATTGTGCAGGATGGACCATCGCCGCTGGAGCAGTTTGAGGCGCGCGAGAACGCGTCGGAGGTAGCGAAGGTGCTGCACACGCTGGAGCCGGCGTATCGCGAGGTGCTGACGCTGCGCTTCCACGAGGAGATGTCGCTGGAAGAGATTGCGACGGTGACCCACGCTCCGCTGTCGACGGTGAAGTCGCGGCTGTACCGTGGGCTGGCAGCGTTGAAGCCGGAGATTTTGAAGCTGCGCTCCGGTGTCAGAAATGGGCGCAAGAGCGACGCGGACATGGTGGAGGTGAGGTCATGAACTCGCTTCGTCGGAATGAGGAAGAGGATCGCGGGTTCGATGGTTCTGAGCCGTTGAGCGGGGCTCGTGCGGTGGTGGTGAACCGCACGCATCGGGTGGTGCGGGAACAGGCGTTGACGCTGCGGGAGCAGAAGCAGAAGTCGCGCAGCCTGTGGGTGCCGCTGGCGATCGTTTCGATTCTGCTGGTGGTGACCTGCTATGCGATCTGGG
>DATCDL010000312.1:0-4542 GCA_036510715.1 Acidobacteriaceae bacterium | reverse complement strand
ACGCCCTTTTCACCAATCGGAATGCGTCGATGACCCGATCTTGATTTTAGCTGGCGCTTTTGCTCCAGGCGGAAATCAGTGCCCGGTTCGAGCCAGACACCGCAAACGGTCGCCATATCCATACCCACGCCCGAGTCTTCGATAATGATCTCGCCACGCGTCGGTTCAGAGATGAGTGACATGGTAACGGTCGCCGACTTCGATTCCGCGTCGAATGCGTTCTTGACGAGTTCAAATACGGCGACGCCTGGATTGCGTATGAGTTGATCACCCAAAAGCAAGAGGAGTCGGGCGCGGGGTCGAAATGTGAATGCCGTCGGCACGGTCGCCGTTCCGGTGCCTTGGTTGGATCGTGCGCCGGAAGGCTGAAATACTCTGGTACGGAGGCTGGGCTTGGGCATCTTGCTCCCGCAATTGTGGCTTTCGGATCGTCACTTGCAAACGATACACAATGTTGTCGCCATAGTCACGGAATCGGTCTCAAGTGAGCGATTCAATAATGGCCCGCATGACCGGCGGGCAAACCGCGTTGCCGAGAAGCTTGATTTTGTCTCGACGTGTACCTGCGGGGAATCGATATCGCCCCGGAAATCCCATAGCCCTGCGCAACTCGGATGCTTGGAGCATCCGCATCTTGTGGCCCGACCGCGAAGGCTCAACAAGTGCAAAGCGATCAATCGTAGTGACCGTTCGGAGAGGCTGATCGAGCGGCTGCCAACCACCCGCACCGTCTGTCCCATAATAGACGAGCAGAAACGGAGTCTTTGTCCCGACTTCCGCGATGGCGCGTTCGGCGCGTTCGAGCGTTCCCTTCGCTCTCCCCTTAAGGAATAAATATGTGGTCGGCCATGAGCCATCAGGATCGAGAACTGATGCGGCAGTCTTTGGAACCCGTGTCCTGCCGACTACCGCCCGCGCCTGCTTCGTCAAGCCGGCGATCATGAAAAGTCGCCGACGTTTCTGGGGAACCCCAAAAAGGGACGAATCCAGAACAACTTCGGCAATCGTATATCCGATTGCTGACAGAGACTCCTTCATCTCAGGGTAGCGCTTCCAGGGTCTCATATGCACCACATTCTCAAGTACGATCCAGTCGGGCTGTAGCGCCGTCGCAAATCGTATGACTTGGAGCGCGGTCTCTTTGCTCTCCTCGGATCGTGGCGCGCTTCCTTTGGCGCACGTGTGATTGGTACATTCCGGAGACGCCAACAGAAGATTGATTCTTCCAAGATCGTGGCGAAGGCGGTTTAAGTCCAGGATTCTGAGATCACCCTTGTAGAGCTTTGCTGCCGGAAAGTTTGCCTCGAATGCCCGAGCGGGGTACTCGGCCATCTCCGCCCCACCAACGATTTTGACCCCAGCCATAGATGCACCAAGGCTGCTGCCTCCTCCACCGCAAAACATGTCGAACGCGCGGAGGTGTCTCAGACCGGGGTGTTCGATTCGCTTTGTAAGGCCGGAATAAACTGTCATACCATGGCCAGGTTACCAGGTTCAAGCGGCCCCCGCCGGGTGTGACAGTATAGAGATAGGTACCCCCACGAGGTGGAGATGAATTTTGAGCAGTCCATTCCACATTCAGAGTTGTCGAATGCAGACCTTCAGGTGGATGCGATTTATCAGGGCGGCCGGAAGGGGAACGCCTCAGATGATCCGCTCCACATTCTGATGGGCGTTAGCAACAGCGGCGGGTTCCGCTATAGAGGGAAGCTGGGGAGCCTGGACCTCTTGGTTCTCACTACCACCCTTACGGAACCCGATTGGCCGGACGCTTTGGATAAGGAGACCGGGGCGTTTACCTATTACGGCGACAACCGGCATCCGGGAAGAGCGTTGCACGATACGCCCCGATTCGGAAACGAGATTCTGAGATCAGTTTTTGAGACTGCTCATATGGGAGGTCAGGAACGACACTCTATTCCGCCGATTTTTCTTTTTTCCAGCACCGGCAACTGGCGGGATGTGCGCTTTCTGGGATTGGCGGTACCGGGTTCCCCTCATCCTCAGGCCTCGGAAGACTTGGTTGCGGTATGGAAGACAATTGCGGGGAGACGCTTCCAAAACTATCGGGCGCGGTTCACGGTTCTTGATGCCGCCACAATTCCTCGCACCTGGATAACGGACTTAGTTCAGGGTGGTCGAAACTCGCCTCATGCTCCGTCCTCCTGGAAACGGTGGGTCAGCGGAGGATTAGCGACCCCACTCCTGGCCCAAAGAACGATCGTGCATCGATCCAAAGCGGAGCAATTGCCATCAGATACTGAGGCGATTGCAATCATCAAAACTCTGCATGGCCATTTTGCGGAGAACCCTCATGCCTTCGAGCATTGCGCCGCGGCGATGAGCAGATTGTTGCTGCCCGACATTACGTCTCTGGACGTTACGCGGCCTTCCCGTGACGGAGGACGAGATGGTATTGGGAAGCTTCGGATAGGTGCCGGTGAGGCGTCCATAATGATCGATTTTGCCTTAGAGGCAAAATGCTACGGCATGACTGCAAGCGTCGGGGTGCGTGATATTTCCCGTCTTATATCGAGGCTTCGACACAGGCAATTTGGCATTCTTGTGACTACAAGCTATGTCGAAGCGCAGGCATACAAGGAGATCAAGGAGGATGGTCACCCGATTATCATCCTGGCAGCGGTAGACATAGTCGCTCTGCTCCGTGCTCACGGGTACGTCGATCCCACATCGCTCTCAGTTTGGCTTGAGCGCGAATTTCCTACGGCGCAGGCCTCTTGACGCTAGGTGGACCCAGAAACCGCAATAGGCGTCGTTGTAGAGTATTGACG
This sequence comes from Acidobacteriaceae bacterium, assembly GCA_036510715.1. Lineage (GTDB taxonomy): Bacteria > Acidobacteriota > Terriglobia > Terriglobales > Acidobacteriaceae > Granulicella. The sequence goes on along the minus strand of DATCDL010000312.1, from coordinate 1,750 downwards.
TCGTCGATTTCGCATTCCCAAATGACAAGAGTCTTCCAACCGAGAGCATGAAGCTCAGCAATATTGCGCTTGTCCCTCGAGGTATTCGCGTCGAACTTTGTTTGCCAAAATTGCGCCCGAGTCTTTGGTTGATGAGCTCGACCGCAGGTGTGTCGATGCCAGAAACAGCCGTGCGCAAAAATCACGCGTCTACGCCCGGGAAAAACGATATCCGGCCTCCCTGCCAACTTCCTCCCGTGCAGTCGGTAGCGATAGCCAAGCTTGAACAACATCCCCCTGATTGTCAGTTCCGGTTTCGTATCAGTGGGTTTGATCCGCGACATCAAGGCTGAACGCTTGCATGCAGACATGATGTCCATCGTTGCTCCTACTGTCCGCTGACTACTCCGATGTAACGCTGCGCAAAAGCCTCAGCGCTTGGCCAATCCGAGGAGACATAAAGAGGGTGCAATCCGCGACTGTCTTCCTCTCCTGCTATGAAGTACGAAAAACTGTTCCAGTCTTCGCGCGCGCCGTCTTGCACGGCCTCCCACAGGAAATCCGCAAAGTCGTCGTCATGCGAAGCGGGGATGTCGGCGGGATCGAACTTGGCGTCCAATTCAAGCGATGTTCTCAATGAACTGAGCGCCTCAGGAGTCATCTGGTTGAAGGCTTCGCGGGCAAATCGACCGTCGTAGGTCTTCAGCACGACTATCCGCTTGTCTCCAACCTGATGCTCGAAAAACGTCGATTGTTCGGGCATTTTGCCTCCTATCACCCAGCGAGAAATGTCTTCGCAAGTGCCTGCTTATCCGACGGAAATGTCGCCAGGAGCGCGGACATATAATCATCCGGCACGATGAACCAAGTTGCTAGGCCGCGCGACTGTGGATTGCCTAGAGGATTGTCTAAGTTACCATTCCATCGCATCGCAAGCACCGGGCGGTTATCCCATCGCCCTAACGCCACCGAGCCAGTGCCTTCCGATCCGGAATCTAAAACGGTCAGCAACTTCCAATAGCGCTTCGGAGAACAAACGTCTGCAGGTTGCACGTATGCGTTTCTTATCATAAGGACCTCGATTGAGTACCATCATACGTATGGCTCCACAAAAGTCAATAGGTAAAGTTCGAACAAAATATACTCTTTATTTTCTTTCATTTATGCCGTGCTTTGATGATTGTGGTCGCGAAACTGGCCGTGTTCCACGGCAATTGGAGCAGTCTGTCCGATTCGTGGCTTCTACATGGAACTCCATTTGGAAAGATCCTCCGAATTCACGTTCAGGACTAACTTGGATCGCCTGTCGCAATCTCGCGTAGATCGGACCCGGGGAGTGTTCGAAGTCACTCACAAGAGAATTCAGGTTTCAACTGTAGAGACTTCCGGCAAGTCACAACCAAAGGGAGCGGTTTTGAGTTCCTCTAATAGTGGGAAAACCCAAAGTAAAGAGGCCCCAGAATTGGTGCTTGACTCCAGCATCGTTTGGGATATAGTCATCAGTTATCAAAGGCCATGATGTTAACTCCATTTTGCAGAGCAAGGAGTCTCATGTATCTCTCCTCCCGTATGGGATGCACAAGGCATTTGCATGCGCGCATGCGCGCTTCTTTCATTTCACGTCGGCACGTCATTTCGGTTCTTAGTGCGTTTCTCTGCCAAGCGGTGGCGTTCTTCTGTAGCCTCTCCGCTGCCGCCCAATACGATTGCACGCAGCTAAGGCGAGCCGATGCGAGTACCGGTTCTGGCCGTGAGGCTCCCGCAAGGGACT
>DATCDL010000311.1:0-8307 GCA_036510715.1 Acidobacteriaceae bacterium | reverse complement strand
TTTGCCTGGCGCGGCAGGAGACGCCGGATACGTCGGGCTATGATGCTCCGGAGGTGGTGTACCGGTTGGATAAACATCATCATGCGGGCCTGATTGTTCGTTCGGGGGACGCGGAGAGGGTGAAGGGGTTGCTGGAGACTTATGGGGAGAGGTTTCTGGCGGAGTTCTGCGCGCGGATGGACGTGCCGGATAAGCCGACGTCGTAAGGGCGGGGATTAGGAATTAGATGTGCTGGGATGGGGAAGTGGTGAGCGGGCCGGGGCTCGAACCCGGGACCAACGCCTTAAAAGGGCGATGCTCTACCAACTGAGCTACCCGCTCGCTCCTTGATTAAGGTAGCACGAAGAGGGGATTTCCACGGCATTCGAAGGTTGTGCCGGATAGGTGCTTGCACGGTTTTGAAAAGCTACGTATAACTCAGGCACGAATCTCATCATCGAACGCGTCGCAGTGAACGCGCGCGGCGGAATACGGAGAAGTCCCGCCATGCAGTCATGGACCTATGGTTACGTCGAGAGGCGCGCAGGCAGAGTGTGCCTGCTGCGCCAGGGAGTTTTGGCGTTGGTGTGCATTGGAGCGATGCTGGTGGTGGGGTCAGGGCCGGCGCTTGCGGGATCGATTTTTGGGCCGGAACCGGTGCCCGATTGGGTGAAGACGGCGGCGGCGCAGAAGCTGCCGGAGTTTCCTGGGAATCCCAAGGCAGTGGTCCTGCTGGATGAGACGACGTATACGGTAGGGGCGGATGGGCGTGCGACCAAGCATGTGCGGTACGTGGTGAAGATTTTGCGGCCGCAGGGTAGAGATTACGGGTATCCGGTGGTGTGGTATGACAAGGATTCGAAGGTGGTGTCGATGCATGTGTGGAGCATCGATGCGGCGCGGCATGAGTACTCGCTGAAGGATAACGAGATTGCGGATGTGGGAGCGCCGGGGGAGGGTGGGGAGCTCTACTCGGATGCGAGGGCGAAGGTTGCGGATCCTCCGGGACGCGATCCGGGCGGGATTGTTGCGTATGAGTATGAGAAGCGGGAGCGGCCTTACCTGGCGGAGGCGAACTGGGAGTTTCAGGATGAACTGCCGCGGATGAATCAGAGCTTCACGCTGGTGCTGCCGGAGGGTTACACGTACACGACGACGTGGGCGCACCATGCGAAGGTGGATGGCGCGGATTTGGAGAATCATCATTACCGTTGGGAGATGGATCACGAGGCGGCGATCGATCTGGACCAGGTGCCGATGTCGCCGGGGGAGGGGTCGCTGTCGGGGCGGATGACGGCGCATTATGCGGGGCCCGGGCTGTCCGAGCCGCAGGATGGGACGTGGCAGGGCATTGGCGAATGGTATGCAGGGTTAGAGCGGGACAAGTTGGCGGCGACTCCAGATATTGCGGCGAAGGCTGCGGAGTTGACTGCGGGGAAGACGGATTTCTATGACAAGGCCGAAGCGATTGGCGACTTTGTGCAGCAGAAGATCCGGTACTTCGTGATTGAGATGGGAGTGGGTGGATACCAGCCGCATGCGGCGGAGGATATCTTTCGCGGGCGGTATGGAGATTGCAAGGATAAGGCGGCGCTGCTGTCGTCGATGCTGTCGAGTGTGGGGATCCATAGCGCGCTGTTGATGGTGGATACGGAGCGCGGCGTGATTGATCCGGATGACCCGTCGATTGTGGGGAACCACATGATTGGAGCGATCGAGATTCCGAAGGGATATGAGTCTGCGAAGCTGCATAGCGTGGTGACGGCGAAGAGTGGCAAGCGGTATCTGATCTTCGATCCGACGTGGGAGAGGACGCCGTTTGGGCAGCTTGAGGATAATCTGCAGGGCAGCTTCGGCGTGCTGATGGAGGGAGACGCGAGCCAGATACTTCAGCTGCCGTTGATGGACCCTACGTTGAATACGATTCGGCGGAAGGCGAGTTTTCAGTTGAGCGCGGACGGGTCGCTGAAGGGGGCGGTGACGGATTTGAGGTTTGGGGACCTGGCGGAGCAGCGACGGTATGTGTTTTCGAGTGAGGATGAGCAGAAGCAGCAGGCTTACATGAACCGGATTCTGGGGCAGGATTTTGTGGCTCCTTCGTTCACGGAGTTGAAGGTGGAGAACGTGGATGCTCTGAACAAGGATCTGACGACGACGTTTGATTTGCAGGCGAGCCACTTTGGTAGTTTGACCGGGCCGCTGCTGATGGTGAGGCCTCGGGTTCTGGGTAGTTATGGGTTGAATGTGGACCACAAGGTGCGACATGTGGCGATCGACCTGGAACAGACGATGCAGGGCACGGACGAGTATGACATCGAGCTGCCGGTGGGGTACGTGGTGGATGAGTTGCCAGATCCGGTGAAGGCGGATTTTGGATTTGCGAGCTATGTGAGCTCGAGCGAAGTGCATGGGCGGACACTGCATTACAGCCGGACGTATACGGTGAAGCAGGTGACGGTGCCTGCGGCGAAGTATGAGGAGGTGCAGCGGCTGGCGGCGGTGATTGCCGCGGATGAAGATGGGCGAGCGATTTTGAAGCGCGGGAATTGATAAGGGAAGCGTGGCCGCTGGCCAGAAGAGGACGAAGAACGATGAAGATGACGAAACACTTTGTGAGCGCGGGGATGTTGGGGTCGATGGTGCTGGGTGGAATGGCGTGGGGACAGGCCCATGTGACGAGTGGATTCTTGAAGCCGACAGCGGAGGAACTGGCGATGACGTCGTTGCCGGGATATTCGGGAGCGTCGGCTGTGGTGTTGTTCCGGGAGGAGATCACCAGGGGCGATATGCATTCCGTGGAGCACTATGACCGGATCAAGATCCTGACAAAAGAGGGCGAGAAGTATGCCAATGTGGAGCTGCCGTTCGTCAGTACGACGTTCGTCGATAGCGATCACACGGGCGATGAGAAGTCGCTGGGAGAAATTGAGGGACGAACGATTCATCCGGATGGAACGATCATTCCGCTGACGGCAAAGCCTTACCTGAAGGTGATGGAGAAGGAGGCTGGCGCGAAGATTCAGGAGAAGGTTTTTACGCTGCCGGATGTGGAGGTGGGAAGCATTATTGAGTATCGCTATACAACGCGTATCGGCGACAACATGTATGAGTCTCCGGCCTGGTATATCCAGGGGGAGCTGTATCTGAAGGCGGCGCATTACGTCTGGTATCCGACGGCGAAGGATCTTGTCGATAGCAGGGAGCACATCATTCATTCGATCTCCTGGTTTCCGATTCTGCCGGAGGGAGCGAAGGTTCAGCGGACGGATTTGCCACACGCTTCGGATTTCTCGACGGGGCCGCGGCAGTACTTCGAACTGGAGGTGCAGGATGTTCCTCCGCAGGTGAAGGAGGCGTATATGCCTCCGATCGCGAGCTATAGCTATCGCGTTCTGTTCAACTTTACGGCCGAACAGACGGCGGCAGAGTGGTGGAAGGATGAGGGCAAGGACTGGTCGAAGAAGTTGAACTCGTTTGCGAATCCGAACTCGGAGTTGAAGGCGGCGACGGAGACGGTGATTGCCGGAGCTACGACGCAGGATGAGAAGCTGCAAAAGATTTATGCAGCGGTGATGGCGTTGGATAACACGCACTATACCCGCGCGCATGAGAAGCGCGAGGACAAGGCCGAGGGTGAGGGCAAGGTGAAGACTGCGGCGGATGTGCTGAGCCATAAGCGGGGAAGTGCGACCCAGATCACGGAGTTGTTTGTGGGGATGGCGCGGGCGGCGGGGATGAAGGCTTATTTCATGTTGGTACCGGACCGGAACCTGGAGCTTTTTACTCAGGGTTGGCTGAGCTTTCAGCAGTTTGATGATTTGATTGCGATCGTGAATGTGGATGGCAAAGAGATGTACTTCGATCCTGGCGCGAGGTACTGTGCTTATGGGCATCTGGCGTGGGAGCACACCTTCGTTCGCGGTCTGCGACAGGTTGAAGGAGGGACTGACTTTGGGGACACGAGTGGAGACAACTACAAGGTCAACCGGACACTGCGGATGGCGAATTTGAACATGGACGCGAAGGGACAGATCACGGGGACGATCAAGCTGACATACATCGGTGCGTCGGCACTGCGGTGGAGGCATGCGGCGCTGACGGGCGACGACGAAAGTCTGAAGCACAGCCTGACGACGAGTCTTGAGGGGATGGTGCCGAAGTCGCTGGAGGTGAAGGTCAACCAGATCGACCATCTGAATGAGTATGAGCAACCACTAGTGGTGGAGTATGGGGTGAGCGGAACGTTGGGAACGGCGATGGGGAAGCGCCAGCTCCTGCCGTCCGATCTTTTCGAGGCGGGATCGTCGGCGATCTTTCCGGATACGAAGCGGGTGCAGCCGGTGTACTTCCACTATTCGCAGACGACGCAGGATGCGATGCGGGTGAATGTTCCTGCAGGGATCGGCGTGGAGGCGGTGCCGGCGCAGGCGAATCTCACCCTGGCGGGAGAGGAAGTTTATAACTTCGTGGCCACGCAGGATGCAAATGGGTTTACGGCACGACGAGACCACGTGCAGAACGAAATTATCGTGATGCCGAAGGACTATGACGGGCTGCGGAAGTATTATTCGCAGTTTGAGAGCAAGGACCAGGAGGGCGTGGTGTTGAAGATGGCGCCGGCGCCGGCAGTTAGCGGAAATTGAGTTGAGGGTTTATTGCTTGAGACGGCAGACTTTGATGGTTCCGTTGTTGTAGGGACAGGGGTGTGCGGTCGATGCGGTGGAGTGGAGGACCATCCAGGTGACGCCGAGGGGTAGAAGACGGGCGTCGCGGAGGTTGTCGGATTCGGTGGAGAGGTTGATCTGGGCGGTGGCTCCCTGGAGCCACTGTTCGGCGAGGGCGGGGGTGATGGCTGCCTCTCCGCCGTCCTTGGAGAAGTCGGGAATGGCGCTGCGGAGAGCCGTGGCGCGGAAGGTCTGGGCGTCTTCGCCGTCTTCGTTGACATACTTTGCGTCGAGGGCGAAGAGAGCGTCGTTGGGCGTGTTGTCGCGGGCCCAGAGGAAGGCTCGGGACCAGGGGTTGCGCGGGGTGAGCCAGGGGAGTTCGAGGTGGTTTGAGGCAGGGAAGGTGTTGCGCTGCACGGTGAACATGGTGGCTGCGAGCGCGAGAAGGATGAGGACGGGAAGGGATGCGAGTGCGAGGCGGGCAGTGCTGGAGCGCTGGCGTTGGCTGGCTTCGAGTGCGAGTTGGGTGAGGGTGGCTCCGAGTAGCAGCGTCATGATCGCATAAATGAGGAGGAAGACACGAAGTGGCTGCATGCGAGCTATGAGATGGGTGGGAGAGCTTTCGTGCGCGAAGACCAGGACGATGAGGATGGCGATGCAGCCGATTGCGATGTTGGCGCGACAGAGGTTTGCGGCGTTGTCGTTGAGGGTGCTGGATTGTTTGTTGTAGTGGCGGAGGAGGAGGGCAAGGACGACGAGGGGGCCGGCTAGACCGAGGAGCTCGAACCATTGCCACTGGGAGAGGAACCAGTAGTAGCGGGAGATTTCGGCGGCGATGATGGCGGGTGATTCGGGGGGTGCGAGGGCGTGGAGCGCGGCGGCGAGAGCGAGGGCGGCGAGGGTGAGGATGGCCCAGGCGAGATGTCGTTGGCGAAGGCGGGTGAGGTGGAAGACAAGGATGAAGCCGAAGGCGTAGGCGGCCATCAGGGGATGGAAGAGCGCGGCGAGGATGAGGCAGAGAGCGGAAGAGAGGTAGGGGCGGAGCGCGTGGCGATGGTCGAGCGCGAAGGCTACGGCAAGGAGCGAGAGTGGGGTGGAGAGGCTGCGTCCGGTGACGTAGGGGTCCATGAGGAGCAGCGAGGTGCCGGCGATGGGGAGTGTCCAGAAGGTGGCTAAGAGGCAGAGGGCGGCCAGTTGCGCGGTGTCGTTCGAGAGGGTCCGACGGAGGATTTTGTGCGCTGCGTAGAAGGTGAGCCAGAGGCTGAGGAGGTCGGTGAGGAGCAGCACCCAGGCGAGGGAGAGGTGGGTGAGGTGAACGAGGAAGGCGAGGACGGGGGCGAAGACGGAGAAGCGAAGGTGCTCGGTGACAAAGAGGGTGTAGTGGGGGAAGAGGGAGGGGTTGAGGATGTATTGGACTCCGGCGACGTAGAGGCCGCCGTCTTCTGCGAGCGGGTGATAGCCCTGGAGGAGCAGGGTGAAGAGAGCGAGGGCGGTGATAAGTACGCGCCAGAGCGAGTTTTGCCAGGGCGCGGGTTGGGTGGGGATGGTTGCAGGAGAGCGCACGGCGGCGGGGTGCATGCAGACAGTTTAGCGGCCTCTGGACGATACAATGAAGTACGAAGCGATGAGCCAAGACAAATCAAGGAAGTTTGGGATGACCAGTGGAATCCGCGCGAGGCAGAGCCTGTGACGCGTGAGCATCGTATAGGCCTGTTGAAGACGCTGCCGGGGTTGTTGATCAGCGCGTTTTTTCTGTGGTGGACATTTATCAGGAAGAGCAAACTGGGAGTTCGCCCGGTCAACCTGGACGATTTCAGGAACATTCACCTGATCGCGCCGATGTGGATCGCGGGCGTGGTGCTCTTCAGCGTGGCCGGATACACGGTTCGGAGCTATCGCTCCTGGTTCATGCTGCGAAGCGTGAAGGCGCGATTTTACGATTGCGCGCGGGTATTTATGACATCGCTGGCAGCGAACAATATTCTGCCTCTTCGGATAGGCGATGTGATGCGGATCTTTACTTATTCGGGCGATCTGAATGCGACGCCTTCGATCATCATGAGCACGGTACTGCTGGAGAAACTTCTGGACGTACTGACGCTGGGACTCATGTTTGTGATTGCGATGCAGTCAGGCTATCGTGTTGAACCGCATTTGCGGCTGGTCGCGGAGGTGTGCGTGGCTTTGTCGTTTACGGGCGTGCTGGTGCTGGTGTTAGGGGCGCGCACGCTTGAGGCGCCCGTGAAGCGGCTGTTTGCCCGGACCTCGAATGAGAAGCTCGCGAAGGTAGAACACTGGATACTGCTGGCGATAAACTGCATTCGACAGATCGGTGTGCCGGGCACGTTGTGGCTGGTGGCGGTAAGCTTCGTAGCGTGGATTTGCGAGGGAATGCTGTATCTTTCGGGGGCGCGGCTGGTGGGCCTGCGCACGGACTGGGCAGGGCCGTGGGCGGCGGTATCGCAGGCGAACCTTTCTTTCCTGATTCCGAGCTCGCCGGGCGGGATTGGACCTTTTGAGTGGGCGTGCAAGGATGCGCTGATCAAACACATGCCGGCAGGGACGAATCTGGCGGCGGCCAGCATTTTCGGGTTGCTGATTCATGCGTGGCTGCTAGTGACGATTACGAGTGTGGGCGGTGCGATGTTCTTTGTTCACCGGCTGCACCAGGCGAAGCGCAAGACGCTGCTGGAAGAGATTGATACGCTGCCTGCGGAGCTGCCGTAGAGGCGGAGATTCGGGATTAGGGATTTGGGAACGGGGATTAGGTAAAGACAATGTATAGGATTTTGCAGTTGCAGTTGCAGACGCGGATTGAGGCGCTCTTGATGGAGCGGTATGAGATTGCGCTTGCGAACCTCGTGGTGGAGTTGCCGCCGAAGATCGAGTTCGGCGAGATGGCGTTGCCGGTGGCGTTTGAGTTGGCGAAGCGGTTGAAGAAGGCTCCGCGAGCGATTGCACAGGAGTTGCAGGCTGCGCTGGCAGAGACTCCAGGTGTGGCGTCGGTGGAGATTGCGGGCGCGGGATATCTGAATGTGAAGTTGGATCGTGCGTCGATGGTGAAGCGCATGGCAGCGGATGAACATGCCGTTGTGGGCGGCGGCGGTTTCAGGCTGGTGGAGCATACGAGCATCAATCCGAACAAGGCTGCGCATGTGGGGCATCTGCGCAATGCGATTCTTGGCGACAGCTTTGCACGGATGCTGAACCAGGATGAGTACAAGCCGGGGTGGGAGACCGGGGTGCAGAATTACATCGACAATACGGGCGTGCAGGTGGCCGATATTGTTGTGGCGATTACGGCGCTGAAGGGTATGTCGCTGGATGACGTGCGGGGTTGGCTGTCAGAGTTGATTGAGACGAATACGCGGCTGGATTATGCGTGCTGGGATTTGTATGCGGCGGTGTCGCTTTGGTATGAGGCTGATCCGGCGCAGACTGCGGCGCGAAAGCAGTTGCGGCTGGACACGCTGCATGCGATCGAGGCTGGAGGGAATGATACGGCAGAGATTGCTGAGGCGATTGCGAGCGGCGTGCTGCGGCGGCATTTGGAGACGATGGAACGGCTGGGGATTGAGTATGATTTTATGCCGCGCGAGAGTGAGATTCTGCACCTGCATTTCTGGGAGACGGCGCGCGCGTTGATGGTCGAGAAGGGCGTGCT
>DATCDL010000310.1:0-3088 GCA_036510715.1 Acidobacteriaceae bacterium | reverse complement strand
TCCGGGGTGGGGTGGATGGGGGAGAGCGTGGGCATGGGTTGGAAGCCGGCGATCATGCGGGCGTGGATGGTGGCCGCGGCCTTGCCGTTGAGTTGCTGATAGATGATGGATTCGGCGAGGGCTTCAAACGGGGACTGGTTGGAGGCGAGACGCATGGTGAAGGGACCGGCGCGGGCGATTAGTTTGGCAAGTTTGGGGTCGGCGGCGGAGAGCGCGGCGATGGCTTCGGCGGGATCGTAGGGGAGCTTGCGGCTGGTGCGTGCGGGATGCGGCATGCGGAAATCATACGGCGTGCGGGCGTTGACATGGTGTTATAACTTTAGTTATAAAAGGGGTATGCAGCTCAAAGTTCGCAAAATCGGCAATGGGTATGGAGTGCTTTTTCCGAAGCAGCTCCTGGAAGAGATGCGCGCAGAGGAAGGCACGCTCATCGAAGTGAACAAAGTTGAGGGCGGACACGTGATGAAGCCAGCCGATGAGGAGTTCACTCGGCAGGTGGAGGCTTTTCTGCGCACGGAGCGTCAGCATCGCAATACCTATCGTGAGCTGGCGAAGTGAGCATTGAATTCGTCCGTGCCGACGTTCTCAAGAATGTTCATCAACGGCTGATTGAAACGTATGGCGGCTTGCCGGGCATACGAGATGAAAATGGGCTTGAGTCGGCGATTGCGAGACCGAAGAACATGGTGGCTTACCTGGGTGAGGAGTCGGTCGCTGCATTGGGCTCGGCGCTGGCGTGGGGCATCGTGCGCAGTCATCCGTTCGCAGATGGAAATAAGCGCGCCGCGTTTGCGGCGCTCACAATCTTTCTTGAGATCAACGGTCATCAACTGGTTTGTTCTGAGGTCGAGGAGACGGCGATGATTTTGCGTGCGGCGGGGAGCGAGATGACGGAAGAAGAATTTGGGGTGTGGGTGGAGCGGAGCGTTGCGCCGCAGTAGGTCCTGGAATTTGACGCGGGAATTCGGACTTAAATGGACGTAAATTCTGAGGGCGGTTTTGGATGTTTCGTGGGAACTTTCGTCATGAAATTGAAGGCAGACCCAATATCTGACCGATAAGCGACCGGGAATCCGAGTATCGATGAGCATCTGGTGACCGCTGTCACATGCTATCGCTTGCAACTGCTATACTCGATTTCGCACAAAGGTCATTCAATAAATGTTGGTTGGTTTCAGAAAATAATTGGTTGCGGACGCGGTGTCTGGGACGAAGCGAATGCTGTTGTCCTAAGCCAGCAACGTCATACACAGTCAACCTCCACAGTGGTTTTTGACGCAGAGGAAGCAGGAAAGTATTCATGGCGCAAGTATTTGACCGCAGTTCGAACGCTCTGGCTCGCGCGAGCCTCGTGCTGACGGGCTTGATCGTCATCGCGCTGGGCGTGGCGCTGAACTCATTGCAGCGGTCCCCGTGGGTGACCAGGCAGGGACAGCGACCAGACCAGCCCGTACCGTTCAGCCACAAGCATCACGTTGAGGGCCTTGGGCTCCAATGCCAGTACTGCCACACGTCCGTGGAGAAGAGCTCGTACGCGGGCATTCCTCCGACGAAGACGTGTATGAACTGTCACTCGGAGATCTGGACGAACGCGCAGTTGCTGGAGCCGGTGCGGAACAGCTGGGCGACAGGCGAATCGATCCAGTGGATCAAGGTGCATGACCTGCCGGACTACGTGTACTTCAATCACGAGATTCATGTGAACAAGGGCATTGGATGCTCGAGCTGCCATGGACGCGTGGACCAGATGCCGCTGATGTATGCGGAGAATACGCTGCAGATGGAGTGGTGCCTGAACTGCCATCGCAACCCTGGCGTGAACCTGCGGCCGACGTCGGAGATCTACAACATGGCGTGGGCTGGGCCTTCGACCGACAAGCCGGTGTGGTGCACGACGACGGGCAAGGCAGGGCCGACGGCACAGCAGGTTTCCTGCGTAACGAACGATCCGAACAACTCGAATCCTGAGCTGGCACAGCTGGATAGACCGGCTGGATTGGCTAAGGCGCAGGCGGGGACGAGCATTCAGGCGACGCCGGATGCCCCGATGGTTGCGATGCCGGTGAGTTATCACAAGTTCACCGATCAGGCCGATCTGGGTCGTTATCTGACGCAGCAGTACCACATCCGCACAGCGAATGAGCTGGCTAGCTGTGAGGTGTGCCACCGATGAACGAGACGCGAATGGATGGCAAAGAGCCGATGGCAGCAGAGAATCAGGCGCAGGTAATTACTGCAATCACTCCCGCGAAAATGACGCTGGCTGAAGTGCGGGCGAAGCTCGACGGCAAGAACGGAAAACGCTATTGGAAGAGCCTGGATGAGTTGGCGGACACGCCGGCGTTTCAGGAGTTGATGCAGGAGGAGTTCCCTCGGCAGGCATCGGCGGGCGAGTGGGTCGACGCCGTGAGCCGTCGCGGCTTTCTGAAGGTGATGGGCGCGAGCTTCGCGCTGGCCGGACTGGCTGGATGCACAAAGCAGCCCGATGAGGTGATCTTTCCTTACATCAAGCAGCCCGAGGATCTGATCCTTGGCAAGCCGATGTATTTTGCGACGGCGCATCCTTTCCCGACCGGGGCAATTCCGGTTCTGGTGAAGTCGGATGCGTTCCGTCCGATCAAGCTTGAGGGCAATCCGGAGCACCCGGTGGCGAAGGGCAAGTCGGATGCGTTTACGCAGGCTTCGCTGCTTGATTTGTATGATCCGGACCGCTCGGTGCATCCACGCTTCCGTGGAGAGCCTGCGGCTTTTGGTCAGTTTCAGGAAGAATTTGCGGCGGCAGTGGCGGCAACCAAGACAGGCGAAGGCATTGTGTTCCTGTCGGAGACGATCACGTCGCCTACGCTGGCAGCACAGTGGAAGCAGGTGCAGGCGAAGTATCCGCAGGCGAAGCTGGTGCAGTACGAGCCGCTGAACCAGGATGCGGGACGGGCGGCGTCGAAGGCTGCGTTTGGGGATTATTACGACACGCAGTACAAGCTCGAGGATGCAGATGTGATCCTTGCGCTGGATGCAGACTTCCTGGGTGGGATAGGGTTCCCGGGCTTCCTTCCGATGTCGGCTGCGTGGGCGGAGCGGCATCGGTTCG
>DATCDL010000309.1:0-7716 GCA_036510715.1 Acidobacteriaceae bacterium | reverse complement strand
AGAACTCAAAGCGGTCGAGTATAAAGGCAACAACGTTTACAGATTTTTCCAGGAGCCACCGTTGACCGCTTCCGAACGCTTCCACGAGATCCGCACAGGGTTTGAGAGTCCCTTCTGGATCGCAAATCTTAGTGAGATCTTCGAACGTCTCGCGTATTATGCCGCGTTTGCTTCGCTTGCGTTGTACCTGCAGGGGCAACTGAATTTCTCCACTGAGCAGACGGGGACGTTGACGGGAATCTTCGGTGGCATGGTCTGGTTCATGGCCATCTTTGGCGGTGCTGCGGCCGACCGGTTGGGTTTTCGCCGCGCACTTTCGATAGCTTATCTGATTCTTACGGCCTCCTATTTTCTGGTGGGCTCGATTGGAGCTTCCTGGCTGGCTCCGGTTCGGCATGCGGTTCCACTCGGATTGTTTGTTGGCTGCATTCTGATTCTTCCTGCCCTGGGAGTTTCGCTGGTGAAGCCTTCGGTTGTGGGTACGACCGCTCGTTCGTCGAAGGAGAATGTGCGTTCCATCGGGTACTCGATCTATTACACGATGGTCAATATTGGCGGCGCGGCAGGGCCGTATTTTGCGTCCTGGACCCACCGCCATCTGGGGATCGCGAATGTGTATCGCGTCGCTGCGCTCAGTGTGTTCGCGATGTTCTTTGTGATTTTGTTCTTCTTCAAAGAACCACGCAAAGACGGAGACGCGCCTCCGCCTTCGATCGCGACAGTCAGCAGAAATTTTTGTGTCGTGTTGGGAAACTACAGGCTGGTGCTGCCGGTCGTTCTGGTTGCATTGTTGCTGCGCGTTGGGCTCTGGATCTATCCGAGCTTCAGCGTGCCCTGGTGGATTTGGCTCGCGCTACTGGCTCTGATGCTGGCGGGACTCAGCCGCTTCATGTGGTTTCTGGTGCTTTTCAGCGGCTATTACATTGTCTTTTGGCAGATGTACATCAGCCTGCCAGGCTATATTCATGGCTATATTAATCCGGGCGCTGATGTGGAGATGCTGTTGATCACGGAAGGCTTGACGGTGATCTGCCTGACGCTCGTCATGAACTATCTCACAAGAAAGATTCCGGCATTTCATGCGGTGATTCTGGGGACCGTTATTACGTCTGCTGCGTGGCTGATCCTCGCTTTTCATCCCACGGTCTGGAGTGCTGTGCTGTCTCTTTTCGTATTGGCAATCGGCGAGATCATCCAGGCACCGCGCTATTACGAATACATCTCGGAGCTTGCGCCTCCGGGGCAGCAGGGGACGTATATGGGGTTTGCGTTTTTGCCGATTGGAATTGGATCGCTCATCGGTGGCTGGTTTGGTGGCAGACTGCTTCACCACTTCGGCGAAGTCGTTCACCAACCATCACGGATCTGGTGGAGCGTTACAGCGGTGGGCATGGCTACGGCTGTGCTGCTTTGGATCTATGACAAAGTCGTGAGGAAAGACACTACTGCGGTGGCGCAATAGAGGGTCCAGAGGGGCTAGTCGCAGCGTGACTAGTCGCGCAGACCTTGGCTTTCGGGGGAGGCGAGCGGTGATTTGGCACGCGATATTGCATATGGTTTTGTATACATAGGGCCTTGATCGACGTTAGGATAGTGCCATGCAATCTCTTGCGAATCGATCTTTTGCATGGAGGATGGGGGCTCTGTGGGTGTGTGTGGCAGCGGCGTTCTCTGCTTACGCGGCAGCCCAGACGTCGAGCCAGCCCGCAACTCAGGTCGCTACTCGGACGGCCCACGTTCGGCCCAACGATGAAGAGGAGCAAACCGCTCCTACGCGTGCAGCCATGCTGCGTGGCGCCTACGGTCCCTTCCGCGCCAACAATGATCTGCTCTATTACCACCTCGACATCCGGGTTGATCCTGACAAGCAGTTCATCAGCGGAAAGAATACGATCCGCTTCCGCATGCTCAAGGATGGAACTCGCATCCAGATCGACCTGCTGGATACGCTGCATATCGACAAGATTCTGCTGGGTACGACTTCTCTGAAGTATGAGCGAGATACCGGTGCGGTGTTTATCGACTTCCCACGGACCTTGCATTCGGGGCAGGTGTATTCGATCGACTTCTATTACTCCGGCCATCCCGTGGAGACTGGTCGCTTCGGCGGAATGACCTTCAAGAAGGATCCTTCTGGCCACGTCTGGATCAATACGGCCTGCGAAGAAACAGGTGCGAGTATGTGGTGGCCGGATAAGGACCAGTGGCGCGATGAGGTGCAGAGCATGGATCTCAGTGTTGCGATTCCGAACGGCCTTGTGGATGTTTCGAACGGTAAGTTTGTCGGCAAGACGGACCTGGGCGACGGGTATACGCGCTGGGACTGGAAGATCCACTACCCCATTAATAGCTATGACGTCTCGCTGAACATTGGGAATTACGTTCACTTCGCCGACCGGCTTGGGGATCAGTCGCTCGATTTTTATGTGCTGCCAGAAGATCGGGATAAAGCCAAGAAGCAGTTCTCGCAGGCAAAGGGGATGCTCGAGGCATACCAGCATTATTTCGGGGAGTATCCCTTTGTGAAGGATGGGTACAAATTGATTGAGGCACCGTATTCTGGAATGGAACATCAGAGTGCGGTGACGTACGGCAACCTCTTTGAGAATGGCTACCTGGGACGTGACTGGACGGGCGTGGGGATCAGCCCACGGTTCGATTTCATCATCATTCACGAGAGCGGGCACGAGTGGTTTGGCAACAGCATCACGGCGGCGGACCCGTCCGACGAGTGGATCCACGAGGGTTGGACGACGTATCTCGAAAGCCTCTATGTGGAGTACCGCTGGGGTACGGCCGACGCGATCAAGTACCTGAATGGCTATCGGCCTAAGGTGCATAATCTGCGACCTATCGTGGCGGAGCGGGGTGTGAATGCGGAGCCTACGGAGGACCAGTACTTTAAGGGTGCGCTGATGATCAATACGCTGCGCAGTGTTGTGAACGATGACACAAAGTGGTGGGCGCTGCTGCATGGCTTCTATCAGCATTTCAAGTATCAGGACATCATGACCGAAGACGTGGTGGCGTATTTCAATCAACATACGGGGATGAACCTGACGCCAATCTTCGACCAGTATCTTAGGCATACGCAGATTCCACGGCTGGAATTGCTGTTCGGCGAAGCTCCGGGAATGGTGATGTACAAGTGGCGAGCTGACGAGGATGACTTCGCCATGCCGGTGCGCGTCGGGACGGCCGGGCACTGGCAGATCGTTCATCCAACAACGCACTGGCAGTGGATGCAGACGCCGCTTACCAAGGATGAGTTTCAGGTGGAGACCGATCGGTATTACGTAGATGTGAATAAGCAGTAGAGCGCGGATGGCATCGGGTGATTGCCGGCCGCTGGATTGTGATGCCGCGACCGAGCAAGGGGCAGGGAATCGGACGCCGGAGCGGCACGGGTGTGGGTTGTGGGGTCGGTGTACTATACTCATCCGCTGTAGTTAGTTCGAGCTCGCAACGTTGTCTCTGGAGGCAAAGATGAAAGCGGTTTCACGCCGGGATTTGTTGAAGACAAGCATCATGGTGCCAGCAGGAATTGCGGCTGGCCAGGGTTTTGGGCCCATGGGATCCGCGCTCCATCCTGCCGGACAGAATGCTGAACCACTGCCCATCTCGGCCGCTCGGGAAGCTTCTATGCAGGGAGCGGGTTCAGGAGCCGGACGCGAGCGTCTGCTGCTCGATTTCGACTGGCGCTTCCACTTCGGCAACGCCGATGATCCGACCAAGGATTTCGATTTCGGCGGTGGCAGGACTGGGAACTTCCAGAAGACTGGAAACTTTCTTCCCGCCGGCGCTCTGGCCTACGACGATGGTGACTGGCAGCCTGTGAGTCTGCCTCACGATTGGGCGGTCGAACTGCCGTTTCAGAATGACCCCGGACTTGCGAGCAAGGGCTACTACCCGCTCGGCCGTACCTATCCGAGCACCAGCGTCGGATGGTATCGCCGGGTCTTCGACCTTCCCGCGGCCGACGCTGGCAAGCGGCTCAGGCTCGAATTCGATGGTTCGTACCGCGAAACCATGGTCGTGCTCAACGGCTTTTTCATCGGCACGCACAGCGGCGGATATGATCCCTTCAGCTTCGACGTAACGGACTTCGCCAATCCAGGGGGAAGAAATGTTTTGCTGGTTCGGGTGGATGCCACGCTTAGCGACGGCTGGTTTTACGAGGGCGCAGGCATCTACCGCCACGTGTGGCTGGTCAAGACCGATCCCATCCATGTGAAGCAATGGGGCACGTTCGTCTCTGCGGAGGTTCAGTCGGGCAAAGCGGCTCTCTCCGTCCGCACCGAAGTGAGTAACCGGGGCAAGACGGATCAAAGCGCACGCGTTATCTCGACCGTGCTTGACCCCTCGGGGAAGGCGGTGGAAAAGGTCGCGACGGGGCTTACCTCGATTGCCAAGGGGGAAGACCACACCTACGAGCAGAAATTTGTGGTGAACGACCCGCTGCTCTGGTCCCTCGAAGAGAGAAACCTCTACAAGCTTGTGACGGAGGTCCGCGCCGGAGACGAGGTTGTGGATCGTTACGAGACGACCTTTGGGATCAGGACAATCAAGTTCGACGCGGAAGGGGGCTTCTTCCTGAATGGCAAGTCCGTCAACGTGAAAGGAACCTGCAATCATCAGGACCACGCCGGGCTGGGCGTGGCATTGCCCGACGCTGTGCAGTCGTACCGCATCGAGAGGCTGCAGGACATGGGGTGCAACGCGCTGCGTACCTCGCATAATCCTCCCACTCCCGAGTTGCTCGATGCCTGCGATCAACTTGGCATGCTGGTCTTCGATGAGACGCGCATGATGTCTTCCAATCCCGAAGGCCTCCGTGAGTTCGGAGACCTGGTGCGTCGTGACCGCAATCATCCGAGCGTCTTTATGTGGTCCATGGGAAATGAAGAGCGGGTGGCTAACACCGAGCGAGGCGTGCTGATCCTCGAAGCGATGAAAGCCGTGGCCACGGAATTCGATGGCACTCGGCCCGTCTCCATCGCGCCGACCGGTGCCATCGGAACCGGCGGGCTCGCCGTGTGCGACGTCATCGGCTACAACTACATGGACCCCGCTGCTGCGGCCTACCACAAGGCCCACCCGGGTAAACCCGTCATCGGCACGGAGACGGTCAGCGCCGTTGGCACGCGCGGCATATACATTACCGACCCGGCAAAGGGCTATGTTGGCTCGTATGATCCCTACACCACAACGGGGCGCGCATCGGCTGAAGGTTGGTGGAGCTTCTGCGATGCGCAGCCCTGGCTTTCCGGAGGTTTTATCTGGACAGGCTTCGACTACCGCGGCGAGCCTTCGCCCAACGAGTGGCCCAACATCAGCTCTCAGTACGGCATCATCGATACCTGCGGCTTCCCCAAGGACTCCTTCTTCTACTACCAATCGTGGTGGACGTCCAAGCCGGTTCTTCATCTGTTTCCGCATTGGAACTGGCCGGGCATGGAGGGAAAAGAAATCGCCGTGTGGGTGTATTCGAACCTCGACAAGGTTGAACTGCTGGTCAACGGCAAGAGCCTCGGTACGAAGGATGTGAAGAAGGATTCGCATGTAGCGTGGAACGTCACCTATGCTCCCGGCACGATCGAAGCTCGCGGCTATAAAGACGGTAAGCTGGCGATGGCGGATAAGCGGGAGACTACCGGACGGGCCTCAAAGCTTGTGATGAAAGCCGACCGTCGAGCCATCAACGCTGACGGCGAAGACGTCGCCATGTTCGCCGTTGAGGTTCGCGACGGACACGACCGCATCGTGCCTATCACCAGTAACGAAGTGTCGTTCACGGTCTCAGGCAGCGGACAGCTCATTGGGGTTGGCAACGGCGATCCCACCGACCAGGAATCTGATAAGGGCACATCGCGAAAGGCCTTCTCTGGCCTTTGCATGGCGATTGTCCAATCCACCAAAGCGAAGGGAAGCATCACCGTTCGGGCTACGTCTCCGGGCCTCGAGCCAGCGAGCGTGACGATTGACGCCCGGGAGGTCACACTCCGTCCGCAACTCGAAGGTTGGAGGCGCGAAGTTCCAGCCGGCACCGGCGTCACAGGTCTGTGGCGGCCGTTGCCTTCGGCGGAGGCCGCTACGGGCATAGTCTCCTTCCTCGTCGGCAATGGGACCATGGTCTTCACACTGCACCAAAGTGGAAGCAGCCTTACCGGCACCGTCGAGGGCGGGGGAGGCTTCTTCAGCGGAGGCGAATCCCCCACCCCGATCGAAGACGGCAAAGTGGACGGGAAGAACGTCTCATTCAAGGCTGGCAACAGCAGCTATTCAGGGACGATCTCGGACGGCCGGCTCGAGCTGCAGCGAAAGATCGAGCTCCCCTTTCATATGTCTCACGTCGAGACGCCTGTGGGCCCACAACCGGCCATCGGACCTCCGCCCAATGGGTCGGATCCATCGTTTAACTCCTCGTTCCACCTGCCCTCTGGCATCCCGGTGATTTTGCATCGGGTGGAGCGATAGGCTTTCAGCCCGGCAGCGCGCAGGGGTTCCAACATTCACCGTCATCTGCTTTGAATGCATTGCTGCGTGGTTGCTCGAGGGTGCGAGCCTGACGGGAAGCCCAGCCGTTGAATCGGTCTCACAGAATATAAGCCGGCAGCGGTCAACAGCGCCGACGCGCTCGTGAACTGCGGCCCGGTTTCTGGACCTGCACTCTGCTTTGCCGCTAATATCCTCTGTACAAAGAACGGGGACCAGGGAATGACGCGAGTTTTCAGAGTTGCCTCAATACTGCTTTTCAGCAGCTGCGGATTTGTAAACATTTCCAACGGCCAAAGAACCCTGCCCGTCGCGCCGGCAGACAAGAATGTGACGATCCACTGCAACAAGGTGAGTGGAGCCTTTGTACTAAGCTGGCCGGATGGTACGAGGATTGGACCGATTGGCGGCTCGATTGAGCTGAACAACGGGCAGCATTGGGCTGTAACCGACTTCCCGAAGCACAAGGTCACGTCTCGAGCCGATGCGCCCGATGGATATAAGGCCGCCGGCATGCGCGAGTGGGAGATCCGTTCCTATGGCCGGGACGACGCTCCGCAACTGGTGGAGCGCGTCTACTATGAGCCGGGAAAGCCGTTTGTGCTGGTGGAGATGGAGGCGGTTGGGAAGGAGCCTTTGAGTTCCCGCCACATTTCCCCGGTGAAGCTTTCCCCGGGCGGGAGTGCAAGCTTTGCCGCGAAGGTCAAGCCAGCGGTGCTTTTTGTTCCCAACGACAATGACATGTGGGTGCACTACAACGAGCCGATCGACCCGGCGAAGGACCCGGACAGCTATGAAGTGTCGGCGATCTTCGACAACGCCAGCCGCAAAGGGATGGTGCTTGGCTCGGTGACGCATGAGCTGTGGAGGACCGGGGTTCTCGCTCGCGACACAAGCGATGGGACGGTAAAGAATGTGGAGGTGTATGGGGGCGCAACCGGCAACTGGACGCACGATGTGGAGCCGCATGGCGTGGTCACCGGAACGACCCTGGGATCTCCGCTGGTGATGATTGGCTACTACCAGGACTGGCGGAACGGAATGGAGGAATACGCGCAGATCAACGCGGAGATTCATCCGCCGCTGGCATGGGGCGCAGGCGTTCCGTTTGGGTGGAATAGCTGGTCGGCTTACCTGATGAAGATTGATGCGAAGAAATACCTGGCAGTGGCGGACTTTATCCATGACCAGCTTGAGCCGCGCGGCTTTGAGAACGATGGC
>DATCDL010000308.1:0-6123 GCA_036510715.1 Acidobacteriaceae bacterium | reverse complement strand
CGCCACTGACGGCATGCGCGGTAAAGGCCTTCTCATATGCCGCGGCTGCAGCGGTCAGGTCGTCGGACGCCTGATCCAGCGGTGCAAAGTTCAGATAAGGGACCGACGCTTCGAATGGAGGTGGCACGCTCACTTTGTGCGGGTCGGCAGCTGCCGTGTACGCCCCGTCGGCGAGATCCGCATCCCGCTCCTTCGTCTGCGTGCGCATGGTGTCGGCGAGCTTCTTTACCTCGGTCACGTAGTTCTGGACCGTGTCAGCCTCGTCGGTGAACTGGTAGGGGATCACATCGGCGTCGGCCATGCGCATCATCATCGATCCGGCGGTTTGCGCGAGGGCTCGACCGTACGCGAAGTCGGTATCGGAGAAGTGAGTGTACCAATAGAAGTCGTCGTAGATGGAGTGGTATTGTCCTCCGCCCTGATCCTCTCCTCCATAGCCGAGGTTTACGCTCGCAACGCCAAGGTGGTCAATGAACACGGTGTAATCCGAGCCTGACCCAAGCGCACCGATGCGCGTGTCCGGTCGATTGCGATCCACAGCGTGTGATTCCGGCGTCCCGCGCACGCGGTCGGCCAGCCGCTCGCGTTTCCACACGGACATCTTTGTCTCGGGATCTTCGACATCTTTCACAACGCTGTTGATGAAGTTTTCCAGGGAGTGTGAACCCGCGGCGTGGAAGAAGCCGCGACCATTGCCGTCGGAGTTGAAGTACGCCACGGCGTGTTGTTTTAGCTCGTCGGCATGGTATTCAGCCCACTCAGTGGAGCCAAGCAGCGCTGGCTCTTCGCCGTCCCAGAAGCAGTACAGGATGGTGCGCTGGGGCTTCCATCCCTGCTTCAGTAATTCACCGAGCGCGCGCGCCTCTTCGAGCTCGGGGCTGGCTCCGCTGATGGGGTCGCCTGCACCGTTCACCCAGGCGTCATGGTGGTTTCCACGAATCACCCACTGATCGGGAAACGTTGCACCGGGAATCGTAGCAACCACATCGTAGAGCGGCTTGCGATCCCAGTTGAAGGTGAGCGCGAGATGCGCCATCACCTTGCTCGGCCCGGTCTTGTAGGTGAACGGCAAGCCGCCGCGCCAGTTTTCGGGAACCGTCTCTCCACCCAGGGCCAACAGGAACGGCTTCGCATCATCGTAGGAGATCGGCATCACGGGAATCTTTGTGATCGTCTGCACCTTGTCGAGCGGAATCAGTTTGACGCCCGGTTTTGCTCCGATGCCTGGCGTCTGCGGATCGCCCGGATATACCGGCATATCCATCACGCTACCGCGCTGCACCCCCTCCGATGGGCGCATGGGTCCTTCCGGATATGACTCGCCGCGCGTGTAGCCGTCGTCCTTCGGATCGGAGTAGATGAGGCAGCCGACGGCTCCATGTTCCGCTGCGAGTTTCGGCTTGATGCCACGCCACGTTTGTCCATATCGCGCAATGACGATCGCGCCCTTCACGGAGACGCCCATCGCCGCAAGTTGCTCGTAATCCGAAGGCGCACCGTAGTTGACGTAAACCAGTGGAGCCGTCACATCGCCATCGCGCGAGTAGGCGTTGTAGGTGGGTAACTGCTCGCTCTTCTGCCCCGAGGTGGGATCAATCGCGAGCGTTGGCTCTTCCAGCTTCGCGGTGAATTTCGTGGGGCCAAGCAGTTCCAGCTTGCGCGATTTCGGCGTCGGGAAGAGCGCTTCGAACTGCTCAATCTTCGCGTCCAGTCCAAAGGACTTCAGTTGCACGAGCAACCACTCTGCGTTGTCCTTGTCGTATGGCGAACCCACGTGATGGGGGCGCGCGGAGAGGCGTCGCATGTTTTCCCGCAGCCGTGCTTCGTCCGGAATGGCGCGGAATTTCTGCTCCCATTGCACCTCTGTGGCGGAGTGCTCTGCGGTGTATCCGCGCAGCGGAGCAGACGGTGTGGGCTCGACCGCGGCAGCGGCCATGGACAGCGACAGGAGACAAACAGTAAGTCTGCGCATGCGAACATCACCTCACAAAAATGCGGAATCGGGAGACGGATCTTCGGTGGTAGGTGCTAACTAAAGATTGCGGTGTAACTCTGAGTTGTAATAGTCTCCACGCATAGTGTCAAAGGCAATTTCTGACGGATGCTGGTTTTGCATCTGCCTCATGCACCGCGTCCTGCCCGACGGGCGAAGCATCGAGGAGCCCCACCGCATCCTGATGTGAAGCGGTGCTTTTTCCCGACAACCTAGAAGCCCAGAGATTTGCAAAGCGCGTCGACTTTGGATTTGATTTCGGCGGGCATGGTGAGCATCTGCGGCCACTCGCGAGTAAAGCCTTCGGCGGCCCATTTGCGCGTGGCGTCGATGCCCATCTTGCTGCCATAGTTCGGCAGACGGCTGGCGTGGTCGAGCGTATCCACCGGTCCCATGGTGAACTGGATGTCACGCTCCGGGTCGATGTTGTTGCCCACGCGCAGCATCACTTCGGCGACGTCCTGCACGTCGCAGTCCTCATCCACGATGACGATGCACTTGGTGAACATGGCCTGCCCCAGTCCCCAGATTGCGTGCATGACTTTGCGTGCGTGGCCGGGGTAGCTCTTGCGAATACGGACGAGCATGAGGTTGTGCGCGACGCCCTCGGCGGGGAGGTTGATGTCGAGGATCTCTGGGATGGTGAGCTTCATCAGCGGAAGGAAGATGCGCTCGACGCCCTTGATCATCCAGGTATCCTCCATGGGCGGCCTGCCCACGACGGTCGCGCAATAGATCGGGTCCTTGCGGTGCGTGATGCAGGTGATGTGGAAGACGGGGTACTCGTCCTTCAGGGTGTAGAAGCCGGTGTGGTCGCCGAAGGGGCCTTCGGTTCTCAACTCGCCAAGCTCGACGTAGCCTTCGAGAATAATTTCGGCGTGGGCGGGGACGTCGAGGTCGACGGTCTCGCACTTGACGAGTTCAACGGCCCGCTGGCGGAGGAAGCCGGCGATGAGGTATTCCTCGACCTCGGGCGGTGCGGGAATGATCGCGGAGAAGGTGGTGGCCGGGTCGGTGCCGATGGCGACGGCGACCTCCATGCGCTCGCCGCGGATCTTGGTGGCAACGGTTTGCGGGATGGCGTTAGGGCCTACCGCTGCGGTGGTGCCTCCGGCGGTGACGGCCATGAGTTCGACCTGGCCTGCGGCGTCTTCGGCGGCAGCTCGCATGCGGTCGCGGGCGTGCTCGGCGGCTACCTTCTGGCGCTGCCAGTGCATGCCCGTCGTCTTGCCGTCGTAGACCTGGATGCGGTACATCCCGAGGTTGCGCTTCCCGGCTTGGTCTCCGGAGGGACGGGGATCGCGCGTGGTGACGCAGGGCAGCGTGATGAAGCGTCCTCCATCCTGCGGCCAGGTTTGGAGGACGGGAAATTTGAGCACGTCGATGTCGTCGCCCAGCAGAACGACTTCCTTGCAGGGAGCTTTCTTCCTGTCGATGAGTTTGGGGAAGAAGCTGCCGACCTCGGCGAGCATGGGAAGCAGCTTCAGCTTGTCCATGATGCCGGTGGGTGCGACGGGATGCAGGAGCGTTTCAATGCGCTTGGCTACGTCATCGAGCG
This sequence comes from Acidobacteriaceae bacterium, assembly GCA_036510715.1. Lineage (GTDB taxonomy): Bacteria > Acidobacteriota > Terriglobia > Terriglobales > Acidobacteriaceae > Granulicella. The sequence continues at coordinate 2,572 of DATCDL010000308.1, read as the reverse complement.
AGTCAACTTCGAGCGCCAGCCGCATCCGCCGCTCGCTGCCAAACTGGTTCATCAGGACGCGCGCGCCCTTGTAGCCGGTGATGTTTTCGAACAGCAGCGCGGGGCCTCCGGCTTTGGCAGTTCCCTTCCCGGACTTCGCGGCGCGGTCGGCGATCTCGGCCATCTCTAGGATGGGTGAAACCTCCGCGGTGATGCGCTTCAGCTCACCAGCTTTGTCCAGCGCCTTCAACCAATCTCTCAGACCTTCGTATCCCACGGTGCGACCTCTTCTAATCCACGACGATGATGTTCTCTTCTATTGTCATACCGCGCGACGATTTCTGCAGGGACGCACGCGAGCAGGATTCGTGCGAGTGACAATCGGTGGTGCGACGTGCGCCCGTTTCAAATCCTGCGACATCAGATTTTGAGGAAACGTTTCTTGCGCCAGAGCCACCAGTTGGGCAGGAAGCAGATCGCGACGATGGTCATGGCGAAGGCCAGTGAGGTCCACTGATTCGAGGTGTGGCGGGCAAAGAAGGTCTGGTAGTAGAGGAGCCAGAGGCTGCGCTTGATGCCGTCGGGGCCGAGGATTTTGAAGTAGAGGCAGGTCTTGACGAGAATCACCGAGACGGTAAACGCGGCGATGGCGTTGGAGCCGAAGACGAACCACGGCCAGGTTCCGATGCGCAGCCAGCGGGGCCAGGGCTCTGCGCGGCGATCAACCAGCCAGGACAGAGCAGCGAGCGCGAGTGCGGCCCAACCGGCGGCGAGCAGGACATAGCTGGACGTCCAGAGATTCTTGTTGATGGGAAACCAGTGCGACCAGAGCTCACCCGCAAGCACTCCAACGAGTCCGGCGGCAGCGAGAGTGAGTTGCATGCGAAGTAAGGAACGGGTTCCTCGCTCGCCCCTGGGACGGCGCATCCAGAGGCCCGCAAGCGCCCCGAGCAGGGTGCTGGCGACGGCCGGGAGCGTGCTCAGCAGACCTTCTGGATCGCGTGTTTTCAGATACAGCGTGCCGGTATGAAGCCAGTGTTGCGTCCACACCATGCAGGTGCGATCGAGCCACGAGGTGAGATTGAGATTCGGGTCCATGAACGGAATGTCGCGCCCGGGAAGCCCGGCACCCGGGACCGGAACCCAGCGCAGCAGAACCCAATAGCCAATCAGCAGCAGGGCGATGACGACGGAGATTGCGCGCACCCGGTGCTGCAGCTTCATCGTAGCAATCAGGATCAGGCCGGCGATCAGATAACAGAGCGCGATGCGTGGCAGAACTCCGTAGAGGCGCATTCCCTGCCAATGCATGCGAGGAAAGAAGACCAGGATGTATTGCAGGAGGAGAATCTTGGCTGCGCGCAGGATGACGTGGCCGCTGAGCGTCTTGCGGCAGTTGCCCTTCTTTGCTCGTGCGTCGAGCGAGAAGATGAGGGACGCGCCGATGAGAAAGAGAAACGTCGGGAAGACGAGGTCAGTCAGGGTCCAGCCGTTCCACGGAGCGTGATCGAGGGGTGCGAAAACGTGGCCCCAGTCGCCGGGATCGTTGACCAGGATCATGAGCGCGATGGTGAGTCCGCGCAGCAGATCGATGGAGAGCACACGCGGAGGTCCTGCGATGTTCCGCTCGATATCGGAAGAGGTTGCCGTGAGAGTTGTGGACACTCTCTCCATCATCTTATGAAGCACTGGCCGAGCGCCAGTGAAGGCTCAGGCGAAGACGGCGTCGTCGAGCGGATAGCCTGCGTCTCTCCAGGCCTGGAGCCCTCCGCGCAGTGGACGCACGCGCTTGATCCCGAGCCGGCGCAACTCCAGTGCGACCTTGGCGCTGGTCTCTTCACTCGGGCAGGTGCAGTAGAGAACAATGTCGCGGTCGAGCGGAATAATCTCCCGGCGCTGCTTGAGTTCGTCGGGGCCGATGCGGAGGGCTCCGGGAAGAACCAGCGGGTCGGTCATCACGTCGAGAGGGTGGCGGAGGTCGATGATGAAGGGGAGGTCGAGGCCTTCGCGTTCGGCGTCGTCGATCATGGCCATCAATTGCGCGGGCTCGAGGCGGAGACCTCGCAGTTCGGCGAGGAACTGACGGCGCTTGGCCAGTCGATAGAGGATCAGCCCGGCGACCATGAGGACCACGAGCGCAATGCCGAAGTGGCCGAGCAGAGCGAAGAAATCGTCGCTACGCCGTGCGAGATCGCCGAAGAACCTGCCGGCGAAGAGCCACGCTCCCGCCCAGATGAGAGATCCCGTCATGTCATAGGCGACGAAGGTGGGGTATGAGATTCCCGCCTGCCCGGCGATGGGCGACGCGACCGTGCTGAGACCAGGAACGAATTTCGCGAAGAGCAGCGTGACGGCCCCGCGCTTGGAGACGGTGCCATGCGTGCGCTCGACGCAGGTGGCCGCCTCCAGCGAGAACCTGCAAAGGATGTTGAGGACCCTGCCGCCGAACCGTTTGCCGAGGAAGTACCATGCGGAGTCCGAGATGAGGCACGCGAGCAGGATGACCGGAATCGCATACGCGACATGCATCTTGTGCGCGGCGCTCATGGTGCCAACGGCGAGCATGACGGGAACGCTGGGAATCGGCAGGCCG
>DATCDL010000307.1:0-3314 GCA_036510715.1 Acidobacteriaceae bacterium | reverse complement strand
CTTTGGCGGCCTCTGCTCTTGCCTGTGCTGCTGCTGCGGCATCGGCGGCAGCCTGGGACTGAGCAGCCTGGAGTTGCGATTGCTGGGCCTGGAGTTGCGATTGCTGTGCCTGCTGTTGAGCAGCTACCTTCGCATCCTGAGCCTCCTGCTGACGTTCCTGAGCCTGCTTGCGGAGGGTGACGAGGCGAGCGTCTTCCGAGCGCTGCACGGCAGAACGCGCGTAGGTGAACTCCATTTTGACGTCACGATGTTTACCCGACTGAATGTCCTGGGCGTTCTGGATGTCGGTGGCGACTTCCTTCATGATGTCGCCTGCGTATTTGTCAGCGCCGACGGATTCAGCGATACGCTGGGCGTTGTAGGCCTCATAGAGTGCGAGTGGTGTGTGCTGGCGATCGGTGATGGGGTGGGAGATTGCTTTCGAACCGGCGGTGTTGGCGTAGAGTCCTCGGGGCAATAGCTGATAGTGGACGTTGACCTGTTGGAGGATGCCGTTGGTTTTGTCGGTGAAGACGTTCTGCAGGACGATGACATCACTCGGCTGCGAGACCGCGTAATAAGGCTCGGCGGTGACGATCATGCCGAAGGCCTGAAAGCCGCTGGTGACGTCGAGGCTGGCCTTGCCGCCGGAGAGTTCGAGTTCGCCAAGATTCTGCGGGCGGCCGTCAGCGGAGATCGCCCAGAGCACGTAGGTCAGGTACTCGGGACCGAAGCCGTTGGCGGGGGTGAGGTGTTCGAAGTGGGCATCGATGTTGGTCTTGCCGGTGACGGAGTTTACCTTGGCCTCGCCCTGTGCGCCGGGCATGAGGTTGGTGCCGGTGAAGCCGACGCGGGTTGAGCCACTGCGGTTGAGATAGTTGACCGCGTCGAGTTGCCGCTCTACGACATGAACGTGATAGATGTAGACGCCATTGGGACCCTGGGTGACGACCTCGGCGGACTTCGCTCCGGGCGCTAGGGTGGTGGGATTAGGCTCCTGGGCTGTGGCTAAAAGGCAGAATCCACTCAATAAAGCCGCAACGGGCGCTGCGACTGCAAATCTCTTCCACGTTCCAAACATTTTCTCGTTCTCCTTGACGCTCTGATACTCTCGTCGCGAACAGACGCGACTGCGCCGACATGACGCTTCAACAAGTCGGATGTGCGGTGTGAAACAAAAGGTGTATGAGATAAAGTTTGTTTTGGGGCAACCTTATTGATGTGACGCGACGGCCTTGGTCGATCAAGAGAAGGTAGGTCGCCATGCGTGCAGACGTTTCGATGGTACTTCCAGAAGGTTGGGCAACTCGCGGAAAGAGCGGGGGCGGCGGTATGAATGGCCCCTATAATCAAGCTGCTGGGGGGAAGACGCGTGAGTGAAGCGATCGTCGAAATAGTGGGGCTGCGCAAGGTGTACGCCGGCAAGAATTCAGTGACAGCGGTGGATGGGATTGATCTCCATGTGGAGGCGGGGCTGATTTACGGGCTGCTTGGGCCGAATGGAGCGGGCAAGACGACGACCATATCGATTGCAACAACGCGGGCGATTCCGACGGCAGGCTCGGTGAAGATTGCGGGTGTGGATGTGGTGGCGCATCCGGCGCTGGCTCGGCGGTCGATTGGCGTGGTGCCGCAGTACAACACGCTGGACAGGTCGTGTACGGTGGCGGAGAATATTCATTTTCATTGCAGGTACTTTGGGATGTCGAATGTGGAAGCGACTGCGCGGACGGCGCAACTGCTGGAGCAGTTCCGGCTGAGCGATCGCACGCAGGCGTATCCGCAGGCGCTGAGTGGAGGGCTGGCGCAGCGGCTGCAGATAGCACGCGCGATTGCGCATTATCCGAAGGTGCTGTTTCTGGATGAGCCGAGTGCGGGGCTTGATCCGCAGAGCCGCATCGCGATGTGGGAGGCGGTGCAGGTCTTGCGGGGCGAGGGGATTACGGTGGTGCTGACGACGCACTACATGGAAGAGGCGGATGCACTGTGCGACCGGTTGGCCATCATCGACCATGGCAGGATTTTGGTTGAAGACACTCCCGCAGCATTGAAGGCGAGCGTTGGAGGAGACCAGATCTATGACCTGCGCATGCATGGGGTTCGGGATAGCGGCTTGCTGGAGAGACGCTTGCAGGTGATTGAGGGTGTGACAGGCGTTGAGGTGATTGAAGGTGGCCTGCGGGTGCTGGCTCGGGCGCAGGATGGTCTGCTGGCGAAAGTCGTCACCATAGCGAACGAGTTTGGGCTGCGGGATATGACGACGACGGAACCTAGCCTTGAGACGGTGTTTATTCGGCTAACCGGAAGAGACTTACGCGAGTAGTTTTGAGAGAACAGGACGAGCCATGGGTGAGGTTGTCGGTAGGGGCGAGGATGTGAGGCTGGTGATTTATTCGCGCGCCTTCATCGGTTTGATGGAGCGCGATCTACGCGTGCTGCGCCGCGAGATTGCGCCGTTTGTGATTCGCATTGCGATGAACCCGCTGCTATTTTTGTTTGTCTTTACCTACGTGATGCCGCACATGAGCGGCGGTGCGTCGATGAGTCCGATGGCCGGAATGGCGGGAGGTGGTGGTGGATTTGGAACGGTGCTGCTGCCGGGTTTGATGGCCGTCGCGATTATGTTCTCGGGGATTGCGGCGGTAGCGTTGCCGCTGGCGCAGGAGTTTGGCATTACGCGCGAGATTGATGATCGCGTGATGTGCCCCCTGCCGATTGCTGCCGTTGCGATGGAGAAGATTATTTTTTCAGCGATCCAAAGCGTTCTTGCCGCAGCCCTGGTCTTTCCGCTGGCGTATTACATTCCGAGTACGCCCGTGCTGGCGCATGTGACGAGTTGGTGGTTTCTGAGTGCGGTGGTGGTCCTGGCGAGCCTGCTGGCCGGGGCCCTGGGATTGACGATTGGGACTTCGGTGCAGCCAAAACAGATTGGGCTGATCTTTGGCGTGGTGATTGTCCCGATCACGTTCTTAGGTTGCGTGTATTATCCGTGGACCGCGCTGACTCACATTCGATGGCTGCAGATTGGCGTGCTGGTGAACCCGATTGTGTATATGAGCGAGGGATTGCGCGCGGCGCTGACGCCATCGACCGGCCACATGCCCGAGGTTATGATTCTTGCCATGCTGACGTTCTTCACGGTGCTGCTGACGTGGGCCGGGATGCGGGGCTTTGCGCGGCGCGTGCTGAGTTGAGGGCTAGGGAAGAGCCTAGGTGCTGGCTGGGAGAGGCTGCAGCTTCTCGGTTAAATCGTTGGCTATGAGGTCGCCGTGGAAGCGGCCATTTTCGATGAAGATTTCGTTGGTGCGCTCGCCGGCAACAATGACTCCGGCGAG
>DATCDL010000306.1:0-7403 GCA_036510715.1 Acidobacteriaceae bacterium | reverse complement strand
AGGGGTAGCCCGCGATCGATATCGATTCACCGATGCCAGGTTTTCCGGGAAAGAGCTGACGATTGGACTCCGCACCAAGGATCACGACACGCGCTCCGTTCGTCTCGTCGTCGCTCGTCATCAATCGTCCTTGTTCGACGTGAAGGGAGCGGAAATCCTGATAGTCAGGCCACACTCCTCTCACAGCGCGGCTGGCAGCATTCCAGCGGCTCACTTCACTGACGGTCCGACGCAACTCTGGTGAAACATGCTTGACCAGCGGGGCACCATCCCGAATAGCTATCGCGTCATCCAGAGTGAGTGCCACATCACGCCCGGCTGCATAGCCTCCAAACGGCATTGCCGTCTTCCCACCAAAGCAGATGGCGATATCGGTGCCGATGGACTTCAGATGATTGCGCTGGTCGATGCCAAAGCCGATGCCAAGTCCGACCAGCAAAATTACCGAGCTAATGCCCCAGATGATCCCAAACATGGTGAGAAAGCTTCGGAGCTTGGTCTCCCACAGTGCGGAAATGGTTTGCTTAAATATTTCGAAGATCGGCATGGTTGGAAGTTCCCGTTGCGCGTTGGGCTACGACCTGATACGTGTCTGGGCAGATTCCGGTTCCATCGCAACACTAACGACCGCCGAACGCGATACGATAAGCGAGAGCATCACCAGCCCGGATGGTGAAATCGGCAGACACAGCGGACTTAAAATCGTCTAAGTCACAATCTAAGCATCACCTAAATTGTTGAAAATAAATATAGTTGACTGGAATCCCCGCCAAAGCGCTATCCTTACACATCCCTTCCACATTTTCGCAGTTTTGGGAGGGACAGAAGGTGGGCCACGTATGTCCGAACACCACACCATCCTCGGTGGCAAAGTTCATGTCTACAGGCGTCCGAACAGCTCTAGCTGGCAATGCGCCAGCTATCTAGCGGGAAGGAATCGACGCACGACCACGAAAGAAGACAGTCTCTCGAAGGCAAAGGAAGTCGCAGAAGACTGGTATCTGCAGTTGCGCGGCAAGCTCCGCGACGGTGAGCTGAAAAGCGGGAAACTGTTCCGCGAAGCGGGTAAGTTGTACCTGCGCGAATTCGACATCATCACGCAGGGAGAACGGAGCCCGACCTATGCGCGCGGACAACACGCGCGTACAGATGGCCACCTCATCCCGTTCTTCGGCAACATGGTGCTCCCTGAAATCACCTCTGGCAAAGTCAACGAGTATCGAATCCGTCGGCTCGAAGAAAGCAAGGCTCAACGCGGCAAGCCGCTGGCGCATAACACCATGCACCAGGAGATCGTGACTCTGCGCCAGATTTTCAAGACAGCTCTGCGGCATGGATGGATCGATCATCTACCGGATTTGTCAGAGCCGTATCGCTCGTCGCCGAAGATTTCTCATAGAGCATGGTTCTCACCGGAAGAGTACAAGCAGCTCTACGAGGCGACGCGAAGACGCGCCCTCGATCCCAAGCAGCCCCGCTTCCGTTGGGAAGCGGAGCAACTTCACGATTACGTTCTATTCGCAACCAATACCGGCCTCCGCCCGGACGAGGCAATGCGCCTTCAGTTTCGGGATGTCATGGTGGTCGAAGACGAGGGCAGCGGCCAAACCATCCTTGAGATCGAAGTACGTGGAAAACGCGGTGTTGGTTATTGCAAGAGCACGGCGGGAGCGGTGCATCCATTTGAGCGGCTGAAAGCCCGCACAAGACCAGATGGTGGGCCGGGGAGATCGGGCAGTCGCACCGCATCCATAGCGAACGGAGAGTGGCACGAGCCAGGACCTACCGATCTTCTGTTTCCGAAATGGCCTCGCGATTTATTCAACGCAATTCTTGAGGAAGAAAAGCTCCGCACCGACCGCGACGGTAGGCCGCGAACTGCCTATAGCCTTCGCCACACTTACATTTGCCTGCGCCTGCTCGAAGGGGCGGACATCTATCAGATCGCCAAGAACTGTCGGACGAGCGTGGAGATGATCGAGAAATACTACGCAGCCCATTTGAAGACAAGACTCGATGCTTCCGCAATCAACATCATGAAACCACGTCCGAAGAAAAAGGCGATTTCCAAGAAAGGCCCCGGTCGTGTGGAAGCACTGCGCTTGGCGGACGAAGCATAGACCTTCGCTCCGTGCTTTATGATGGGGCTGTGGCAAACATCACGCGGGTGTGGTGAAATCGGCAGACACAGCGGACTTAAGGAAATTGAGTGCCCGTCAGGGAAACCGGCGGAGTAGAACTGCTCAAAGTCGGGGAAACCTTGAATGGCAATCCCGAGCCAAGCCCGGAGTCACTTCCGGGAAGGTGTAGAGACTAGACGGGCAGCACCTAACCTCATACGGGGAATGGTGAAGGGATAGTCCAGACCACGAAGCCGCCGTTGGCGGTGCGGCGAAAGCCGAAGTGGTATGAAAATCCGCAGACCCTAACCGGTCGTGGGGGTTCAAGTCCCCCCGCCCGCACCACCACTTCCCACAGTGGAGCCAGGATGGAACCATCCTGAAGTGTTTTGGGGCCGGAACCGGCCCGCTTTGGCCCGGCACCGGGCTAAGCACTTAAGGCGCTTGCATACGAACGTATGCAGTGCTGATCGTGTTATCGCCCTCTCCTACTTTTAGCCGTTTCGACATCACCACCGATGGAATTTGTGGTGGAAACTGACAAGAACGGTAGTCAGAAGTTTGTTGCATTTTTCTGACATTGCGTTACACTAAATAAGTCAGAAGTTTGTTGCATTTTTCTGACATAAGAGTAGCCCATGTCCACTCAAGCATCCAGCATTCCAGCCGCCATCCGGGATCGAACCTCCGCCTCTGCGCAGCCGCACGTCTGGACCCCGGAGGACTTCGCCGACCTTGGGCCGCGCACTGCGGTCGATCAAGCCCTCCACCGGCTAGTTGCCTCCAAAAGCCTGCGACGGATTGCGCGCGGCTTCTACGACATCCCCCGAGATAACCGCCTTACCGGAAAGCCTACCTATCCAAACCCGCGCGACGTGATCGACGCGCTGGCCCGGAAGGGCAAGGTTCGGGTGGTGGTCGATGGCCTTACCGCTGCCAACGACCTCGGACTCACCGACGCTGTCCCGGCGCGCATTGGCGTTCTAACCGATGGTCGCCTGCGGCCCATTACCCTCGGCAACCTCACCCTCGATTTCCAAGCCGTCGCGCCCAGCCGTCTCTACTGGGCAGGTCGTCCCGCCATGCGCTTCGTGCAGGCGATCCATTGGCTGCGCGACATGCTTCCGTCCGACGACGGAAGCCTCCACAAGCGCCTCGTCTCCATCCTTAAAGACCCCGATCATGGACAGGCCATTCAGAACGATTTGCGCAGCGGCCTGTCGGCAATGCCGGAGTGGATGCGGATAATCGTGCGCGACCTGCTCCAGCAGGTTAGTGCCGTGGTGCCGCCGCCGACAGAGAAAGCGAAGCTCACCAGACGCTTGCAGGCGCACGCCCATATCATCAAGAAGGCGAGAGATTCGAGAAGCCGATGACCGAGGGTTTCCAAACCGTACTGGACGCGACAGACGAGGAGCGCCGCGACCTTTTTGTTGGCGCTGCCGACCGGCTCCGCACTGATGAGCAGAACATCGAAAAAGACTTCTGGGTTTGCTGGACGCTTGATGCGCTCTTCAATGAACTGGAGACCGGCGGCCCGCGCCTGCTCTTCAAGGGTGGCACGTCGCTCTCAAAGGGTTATGGCTTGATCGAACGCTTCTCCGAAGACATCGACATCACTGTCTTCCGGGAAGATATTGGACAGCCCGCGACCTTCGAGGAACTGGAAGCGATGAGCGGCAAGAAGCGTAACGCCCGCCTGGAGGCCATCAAAGCAGCCTGTCAAGAGTACATCCAAGGCCCTTTGCTGGAGCGGTTGAGCGTGCATTTACAGCAGACGCTCCAGACCGCAAACATGAATCCTAATCGGGCGCGAGTGGAACCCGATCCCGATGACCCCAACCGTCAGAGCTTGCTGCTCTGGTATCCCACTGCGACCGCAGAGGGAAATGCTTATATCCGTCGTGCCATCAAGATCGAATCGGGTGCGAAATCGGCTCTTGATCCTCATGCGCCAGTGGTTGTGAAACCGTACATTGCAGACGACCTTCCGAATCTTGATTTGTCAGTCGGCAATGTGACGACCGTCGATCCCAGCCGTACCTTCTGGGATAAAGTCATAATCCTGCATGGCCTACGCCGGTGGTGGGATCGCCGTGGCGAGTTGAAGGGAGGAGGGCAGCGCGTCTCGCGCCACTACTATGATGTCTATCGACTCTTGGCTTCGGAAATTGGCCAGAAGGCAAGCGGAGATGCAGATATGGCCGAGGACTGCGTTCGTCATGCCCGGATGTTCTTCAATCGAACCGATCTTGACCTCGCCTCAGCCGTTCCCGGCAGCTTCGCCCTGACCCCGCACGACGGGATGCTCGCCGATCTGCGGCGGGACTATGAGGCCATGTCCGGCATGGTCTTCGGGCCGATACCCACCGTGGATGCGGTGGTTGCAGCCATCGCAGAGTTGGAGCAGCATCTCAACCGGGGACATTGACTTACCGCAAAGCCGGAAGTGACGCCAGGGTATTGGATTCTGCATGAACTGGGAAGATAGAGATGATTGCAGCATGGCACGATGCAATAGGCTGGAGCTTTGCTGAATTTGCAAACCGGATAGAGACAGGAAGATCTTGATGCAGGGAAATACCGAAAAGTTCATCGCACGTTGGGAACGATCGTCTGCCTCTGAGCGAGCGAACTATGCTCTTATCCTCTCGGAACTTTGCGACCATTTGGATCTTCCCCGACCGGAACCTAGCCAGGCGGATGAAAGCGCCAATATCTATGTGATCGACAAGGCGGTAGTGTTTCAAAATCTTGACGGTACGACGACAACGAACTTCATTGATCTCTACAAGCGCCATTGCTTCGTACTTGAGGCCAAGCAAGGAAGCAACCCGCAAAGCGATACAGCCATAACCTTAGCCTCACTCCGTGCGCCTCGCAGAATTAAGCGTGGCACTGCTGTTCGTGGCACTCACGGCTGGGATGAGGCGATGCTTGCAGCCCGCGGACAGGCGGAGCGCTATGCAAAGGCTCTCCCAGCTTCTGAAGGTTGGCCCCCATTCCTGATTGTGGTCGATGTAGGCCATTCCATTGAGCTATATGCTGACTTTTCTCTAACGGGAAAGGCGTATCTTCCGTTTTCCGACCCACGCACGTTTCGTATTCTTCTCCATCAGGTTCAACAGCCAGAGATTCGTGAACGCCTCCGGGCAGTCTGGCTCGATCCGCGCTCGCTCGACCCTTCCCGTGAGACAGCCAAGGTCACACGAGAAGTTGCGGGGAAGCTCGCGACGCTCGCCCGCAATCTTGAACTGCAATACCCGCCAAAAGCAGTAGCGGAATTTCTCACACGCTGCATCTTCACTTCGTTCGCAGAAGACGTTCGTCTCCTGCCCGAACGGGGCTGGCTCACACTGCTCAAAAGCCTTCGTGAAGACATCACGAGCTTTGCCCCTATGGCTGAAGCACTGTGGCAGACGATGAACGACGGTGGCTTTTCTCCCATCCTGCGTAGTCACATCCTTAAGTTCAATGGCGGCCTATTTTAATCCACAAAAGCCCTACCTCTCACGCCCGATCAACTGGACCTGCTGATTGAAGCTGCCGACTCTCGCTGGCGAGATGTCGAACCGGCAATCTTTGGAACACTTTTGGAGCGGGCACTCAATCCCGACGAACGCCATGCACTCGGAGCCCATTACACTCCGCGCGCTTACGTTGAACGTCTTGTCATTCCAACGCTTGTCGAGCCGCTTCGTGAGGATTGGCGCAATGCGCTGGCCGTCATCACTGAACAGGTGAACGCAGGCGATGCGGCTGCTGCTATCGAGACTGCACATGTCTTTCATCGACAGCTTTGTTCCACCCGCGTTCTTGACCCAGCTTGCGGCTCTGGAAACTTCTTGTATGTTGCTTTGGAACACATGAAACGGCTTGAAGGGGAAGTCTTGGAGACTCTTCAATCTCTTGGTGAGACGCAGCAGGCCTTGGAACACACTGGCCTTACTGTCGATCCTCACCAACTGCTCGGTATCGAACTCAATCCGCGCGCCGCAGTCGTCGCCGACCTCGTTCTTTGGATTGGCTATCTACAGTGGCATTTCCGTACTCGCGGCGACGCACAGCCGCCAATACCCGTTATTCGCAACTTCCACAACATTGTTGAAGCAGATGCCCTTCTCGCATGGAAGAAGAAACTAGCCGTCAGGGATAACGAAGGCGAGGCCGTCACGCAGTGGGACAACATAACCAAGAAAGAGCATCCGACAACCGGCCAGCAAGTTCCCGATGAAACGGCACGCCGCTCAGTCTATGAATACACTGATGTGAAGCAGGCGAAGTGGCCGGAGGCCGACTTCATTGTCGGAAATCCTCCCTATATTGCAGGCAAGGATATTCGCTCGGAGCTTGGCGACGGCTATGTCGCAGCTCTTCGCAAGATTTACGATGAGGTTCCTGAAAGTGCCGACTTTGTCATGTATTGGTGGCAACGAGCTGCCGAACTGGCCCGCGCCTCAAAGATTCGACGCTTCGGCTTCATCACCACAAATAGCCTTTCGCAGGTCTTCAATCGCAAGGTAGTCGCGCAAAATCTCAATGCTACTAAAGATCCTCTCTCGCTGATCTTTGCAATTTCAGACCATCCCTGGCTGAAGTCACTAGGCACTGAGGAGCGTCCCACGTCACGGCATGCTGCTGTCCGCATCGCCATGACTGTTGCCGAACGAGGCGAGCATCTTGGTCACCTATATCGAGTCATCAACGAGGGAGACACTAGCTCTGAAGGTACGGCTGTAGAACTTGCCGAACAAACAGGGCGCATCTTCTCAGACTTGCGTGTAGGTATAGATGTATCGGGAACACGTCCGTTGAAGGCAAATGAGGACTTAAGTTGTCGAGGCGTCGTACTTCACGGAGCGGGCTTTATCGTTACGCATGAGCAAGCAGCGACACTCGGGCTGGGACGCATTCCCGGTCTTGATGAGTACATTCGCCCCTATCTTAATGGCCGTGATTTGACCGGAACTTCGCGTAATCTTATGGTGATTGATCTTTTCGGCCTTGCCGCAGCAGAAGTCCGAAAGCGATTTCCTGAGGTCTACCAGTGGGTATTTGATCGAGTAAAGCCGGAGCGGGACCACAACAATCGACCAGGTCGCCGAGAGAATTGGTGGATATTTGGGGAGCCTATAAGTACCTTTAGGCCGGCGCTGCGTAATCTTAGTCGCTATGTTTCCACTGTAGAGACAGCGAAACACCGCATTTTCGTTTTCCTTGATATCAGTATCCTTCCAGACAATAAGTTAGTGAATTTTGCGCTGTCCGATGCTTTTTATCTCG
>DATCDL010000305.1:0-2212 GCA_036510715.1 Acidobacteriaceae bacterium | reverse complement strand
AGGCGACTGCGTGCCCGCTGAGAACACGACGGCTCCGTCAACCCCCCAGGCTCCTCCGCGGCCGAAGGGCGCGTCCGCCAATGTTTGAACGGAGCCACCATCAATTTCGACTGTCTTCAACTTTCCATCAGCAAAGAAGCCAAGCGAGCGGCTGTCGGGAGACCAGAAAGGAAAAACCGCGCCTTCGGTTCCTGCCAAAGGATGCGCATCGAGCGAATTCATCGAACGTACCCAGATGGTGATCTTGCCGTCTGCGCTGGTTGCCGTAAAAGCCATTGATCCCCCGTCGGGAGAGAGCACGGGCGGGCCAGCCGAATCGCCGGTCAGGTTAAGCGTGGCCTTCTCGGGAGGGTTGATTACGGTACGGATGCTGCGCGGCGGCGCGGAACGATGGGTCAAGAAAATGCCGGCAAGCGTTCCAAGAACGATGGCCAACACAATACCCGCTGCCCAGCCCAGGCGCTCACGTTTATTCGACGCCGAAGTGGTTCCAGCGGTGCTTTCGGAAGCCGGCGGCGCAGCTTTGTCGCCGACAATAAACTGCAGTTCGAGCCTGATGTCGTGCGCGGCGAGATAACGGTCGTCAGGAGCCTTCTGCAAACAGGTTTTGATGACGTGATTGAAGGCCTGCGGCGTTTGCGGCTTGAGCGAAGTAACGTCTTCGGGATCACTCTCCAGAATCGACGACGCCAGCGAGATTTGACTCTTCCCGCAAAACGGCCGTTTTCTCGCGACCATCTCATAGAGCACTGCGCCGAATGCAAAAATGTCGCTGCGGGCGTCAGCTTCTTTGCCTTCAATCTGCTCCGGAGCCATGTACTGGATGGTGCCGATAATGCTGCCCGCCGTGGTCAGCGGGCTCAGCGGAGTCGGCCCGCTCAACGTGGCTGCCGCGGTAAACGAAGGAGCAGATCCCGATCCCGACGCCGCTTGCACGCTCAGAGGTTTCGCCAGCCCAAAGTCCATCAACTTCGCGCCGCCCTGGGTCAGCATGATGTTCCCCGGCTTCAGGTCACGGTGCACAATGCCGCTGCGATGCGCCACCGCCAAAGCTTCGGCCACAGCGATTCCTATTTTCAAGACCTCAGGAAGCGGCATCGCCCCTTTGCGCAATCTCTCGGCCAGAGTTTCGCCCTCCAGACACTCCATCACCAGATAATCGGTGCCATTCTGCGAACCGATGTCATAGAGCTGGCAGATGTGGGGATGATTCAACGAAGAAATCGTGCGTGCCTCCCGATCGAACCGCTGCTTGGCTTCGGGGTTCTCGGACAGATGTGAAGGGAGGATCTTGACAGCGACCGTGCGGTCGAGGCGCGTATCGCGAGCCTTGTACACCTCGCCCATCCCGCCAGCTCCTAGCGGAGATTGAATTTCATAGGGGCCAAGTTTCGTGCCAGGGGTAAGGGCCATCGCTGCGGGCCATTATAGCCCGCGTAATCACGTTACAGACAACGCGACGATTCTGGCCGAATTGTTTGAATGCTAAGTCTAGTGAGGAGCGCGTGGTGTACAAAAGGCTGAACTCAACGAATGTTGATTCAGAGAACAACCACGGAAGCTCCTCAAGGGACATTATGTATTACATCGGGCTGGATGTTCACAAGAAGACGATCAGCTACTGCGTCAAGGATGCGAGCGGGCAGGTGCACCAGGAAGGCAAAGTTGGGGCAACGCGCTGGGAACTAGACGGCTGGATCAAGACTCTTCCACAACCACGGACGATGGCCATGGAGGCAACGATTTTCACCGGCTGGATCTACGATCATCTGCTGCCGCATGCGGAACAAGTGAAGGTGGCGCATCCGCTGATGCTGCGCGCCATCGCAGCGGCGAAAAAGAAGAACGATCAGATTGATGCCAGCAAGATCGCCGACTGCCTGCGCTGCGACTTCTTGCCAGAGTGCCACATGGCATCGACCCAGATTCGCGATCGACGCCGAACCCTGCGCTATCGACACCTGCTGGTGCGGCAGATGGTGCAGATGAAGAATCGGATCTCGGGTCTGCTGATGGAAACCGGAGTGAGCTACAACAAGCAGCGGCTGCACAAAGTAGGCTACTTCCGCGAGTTGCTCTCGACCAACGAGGATGTGCATGAGAGTATCCGTCCTCTACTGAAGCTTAGCCGGAACACCGTCGTACGACTGCAGAAAACGGAATACGCTCTGGTCAGTTCACTGCAGCGGGACCCTTTGCTGGCCGATAGAAT
>DATCDL010000304.1:0-2760 GCA_036510715.1 Acidobacteriaceae bacterium | reverse complement strand
AGCTGCGCCTCGGCGGGAGCGCCCAGATCACGCTCGACAGGTATCCGCGCATCGTCTTTGGCGTAGAGGTCTCGCTGGACCGGGTGCTGGACCTGTCCAAGAGGGGATTGCCGAAGGCCGTGGCGTCCGCTCGGCAGAGGTGCCTCGCCCCCGATGATCTGATCCCTTCGATGGAACTTGGCGACCTCTTACGTGCACGATCCATCCAGGGGCTCGTCTTTCCCAGCGCGGTCGGTCGGGGAAGGAACCTCATCGTCTACTTGGAGCGATGCCCGCCGGCTGCACTTGAGATTCACAATGCCGCTGACCTGATAAAGAAGATGCGGCAGATTCTCGGGAAGCCAAAATGAGGGGGCCCGCCCGCAGCCGTACTGCGCGCAGAGCCAGTGACGATAGCTCGGGGTCTTCGCCTTTCGTCAGTTTTCCGGGTTCCGTTCTGTCCACGACCAGGTATCCAGAAACGGCTTTGGAGCAGACCATTCGGGTGGTTTCCGAAGGGTCTGCTCGGGAAAAAACTTCGTCAAAAACTCCGTCAAATTGGGTGCCGAAAAGGCTCCAAAAACGCCTCTCGACTCCGACTTATCCTAAAGAAAACAAACGTGCTCCAGACCCTACATCTGCCCTGTTAACCGAGGGGTTATAGGTTCGGCTCCTACTATGGCCGTGAAAATCGACCCACTGCGAGGGTTTCGTGTGTACGGAACTCAAAATGGACTCCGGCCTCACGGCTCTCTGAACCGGCTACTCACGAGTGGGTGCTCTGTGGTAAGATTTCCTTGTTACCTTGTTTCCTTGCAGGAGCCGTATGCTGGCGAAAAAGACAGTCAAGAACCAGATCACACTTCCGAAGACGGTGGTGTCACGTTTCGGCAATGTCGAATACTTCGATGTGAGCACGGATGGCGAGACGATTGTGCTGCGCCCACTGCGAACAAGCCGTATCGACGAAATTCGCGGACGGTTGGCCCAACTCGGGATCACGGAAGAGGACGTGTCCGATGCCGTATCTTGGGCGCGTGAAACGGTTTGAGCCGGCGCGTCGTATTTGACACTACAACTGTCGTGTCAGCACTCGTGTTCGCGCATGGCCGGTTGTCCTGGCTGCTCCAGCATTGGCAAGAGGGTGGCTGTACGCCACTCATCTCTTCAGCAACGGCAACAGAACTGACACGAGTTCTGGGGTACCCGAAGTTTCGGCTCTCCCTGGAAGATCGGCGAGAGCTTTTGGCTCACTATGTGCCTTACTGCGAGATCGTCGAACAAGTGACGCGGTGCCCTCAAATCTGTCGGGATGAAAAGGATCAGCCGTTTCTTGATTTGGCTCAGAGCGGTGGGGCCGAGCTACTCGTCAGCGGAGACAATGATCTGCTGGCGTTGGCAGGTCAGACGACTTTTCTCATCGAGACACCAGAAGCCTATCGTCTCAGGAGCGAAGAAGAACACAAATAGACTCAGCGCTTCATTCAGCGAACTTTGTCGACATGCTTTGGTACTTGGACTTTGGTCCGATTCTCTCTATCGCGATAGCTCAACAGACGTTCGGCGCGAGAGATGAGGTCACCAAGACGCAGATTCAGCAAAGTCGCCAAGTCTTTCATGGTTCGTAAGGTGGCGTTCTTAGCGCCACGTTCGACATCCCCAATGTAACGAAGGCTGTAACCTGTCGCGACTGCAAGATCCATTTGAGACAAGCCCTGCTCTTCGCGAAGCTGGACTATCACCCGACCACACGCTTGCTCCAGTGTTGCAGGTCGGGTTTGTTTTTCTTTTGCCACTGGCTAATCTTTTCCGACATGCCAGACGCAATAAGGCACTATAGTGCCTAGTCGTTACATTCTCGATACGCGACTACAGTGGCTCTCTACGCAGCTTCTTCGCTCGAATGATAAGTTCTTCAATGGGAAGGCTATAGAACATGGCCAGGGCATCAAGTGACCTAATAGTCATGCTCTGTTTTCCCCCCTCCATCTTTCTAAGCGTGGTCACCGCAAAACCGGTCGCAACAGCAACCTCAATCTGTTTGAGTCCTTTATTTGTACGAAGACCACGAAGAACCTGACCGATAGCCTGTTCCAACGTAAGTGGTTCTAGCTCGGAAGCGCAGGTCATGCTTCATGGTTGTCCTTGACCTGCCAAGCATGAAGGCACTATAGTGCCTTCATAGAGTGGCACTATAGTGCTTATTGTTCCGCCGCTGATCGCAACGCTCTGGACTGCATCCGATCAACTTAAATTCTGATGGACCTCGAGGATCGCATGAGTTCCGAAGCTGCGCTCCAACTTCCAAAAGGTTTGGTAGAGACGCCTACCGCTTCCGAGCTGCAGGATTCGACAGTTGAGTCCCTCGCATCTCACGCGTTAGAGCAGGGCATCGATCTGCGCGCCGATGAAAAGCTACTTGAAGCTGTCGGAAACGGCTCGAAGGAGGCCCTTGGTGTTCTGTTCCGCCGTCACGGCCGCGCCGTCTTCAATGTCGCCTGGAGAATTCTTCGAGACGAGTCAGAAGCGGACGACCTTCGCCAGGACGTATTTCTGTACCTCTTCGAGCGCGCTAAACTCTATGACCCACGGAAAGCAACGGCAGTGTCTTGGATCGTCCAGGTGACGTACCACCGAGCAATCGATCGGAGAAGATATCTGAGCTTCCGGCAGCACTACAAGCTTGAGGCGCTGGATGAGCAACGACAAGGCCCCACGGCCGCGGAAGTATCGACAGACCAACTGGATGGCAAAGCGATTCTAAACAAGCTGAGAGGGCAG
>DATCDL010000303.1:0-5539 GCA_036510715.1 Acidobacteriaceae bacterium | reverse complement strand
TCATCCATGCGGGTGCGGGCGGCGTGGGACTGCTGTTGACGCAGATGGCGAAACGGCTGGGAGCGCGGGTGCTGACGACGGTTTCGACTGCGGATAAGGCGGAGTTGTCGCGCGGTGCAGGTGCGGACAAGGTGATCCTGTATACGCTGGAGAGCTTCGTCGAAGAGGTGAAGCGACAGACGAATGGAGATGGGCTGCCGGTGGTGTATGACTCGGTGGGCAAGACCACGTTCGAGGATTCGCTGAAATGTTTGCGGCCGCGGGGATTGCTGGCGCTGTATGGCGCGTCGAGTGGAGCGGTGCCAGCATTCGATTTGATTCGGCTGTCAACGCTGGGGTCGCTGTATGTGACGCGACCGACCCTGAACGACTATGTGCGGACGCGAAGTGAGCTGGAGCGACGGGCTGAGGATGTGTTTGGATGGGTAGCAACCGGACAATTGCACGTGCGAATTGGGGCGTCCTACCCGCTGCACGAGGCGGCTCAGGCGCATCGGGACCTGGCTGGGCGCAGGACGACAGGTAAGGTGCTCTTAACGCTTTAGAATGGGGCGCGAGGGTGAGTAGATCGATCGAAGAGATTGAACTGCGGACGGCAACGAGCGCGGATGTGCCTGCGCTGAATGCGTTGGTTGAGGCGTCGGTGCGGGGACTGCAGGGCAACGACTACACGCTGGCAGAGATTGAAGGTGCGCTGGGCTATGCGCTTGGGCTGGATTCGCAGCTGATCGCAGACGGGACGTACTTTGTGGCTGAGGCTTCCGGCGGCAGCATTGTGGGTAGCGGGGGATGGAGCTATCGCGCTACGTTATGCGGGAGCGACCATTTGCGGGGGAGAACGTCGGGGAGCCTCGACCCGGTGGCGGATGCGGCCAAAATTCGAGCAATCTATGTGCATCCGTTGTGGGCGCGAAGAGGGTTGGGGAGCTTGATTCTGGACCACTGCGAGCGGCAGGCGAGGGAGGCAGGATTTCGACGGCTGGAGATGGGATCGACGCTTACGGGCGTGCCATTGTACAGTCTGCGGGGCTATCGGGAGCGGGAAAGGATCGCGATTGCGCTGCCGAATGGGGAGGAGATGGCGGTAGTTCGTATGACGAAGAATCTTTGAGCAATTTTATACAATATGAACAAGAGTTCATCACGAGAAGATCCAACGGTAAGGCCAACACGAAGCGGAATTCTGTATGATAACGGACATAGCTCGGCGGGCAGAACCGCGATCAACGAACAACACTGTCTGAGCAGCCAGAACCGTTCGTCACATTGTGTAGACACTCACTGAAGCCACCGTACTCGCACGAGGAAAGGTCGGATTCGATGAGCGTACATCTCGTAAATCCCAGCGATAACTCTTTTGGAACCGCGGTCATTACACCGCGATGGTTGTTTGTGCTTGCGGCGGCGACGCCGGAGATTGCAGGCGACCCGATCCTTGTGGATGAGTCGCTGGAGCAGATTGATCCTGAGACGATTACTGCCGGCGATATTGTCGGGATCAGCGTGCATACGGGCAATGCGTTGCGAGGGTATGAGGTGGGGCGGATGGCGCGCGCTCGCGGAGCGTGGGTGGTCTACGGCGGGATTCATGCGACGCTGTTTCCGGACGAGGCCATTGACGTAGGGCAGGCGCATGCGGTCGTGACGGGCGACGGTGACATCGCGTGGAGCAAGGCGGTGGTCGATTGCCTTGCAGGAGAGCCGAAGAGAATTTATGAGGGCGGCCGCATTGAGGGTGGCCAATTTCTGGCGGCGCGATGGGACCTGATGCCGAAGGACAAATATATGTGGGCGTCGGTGCAGACGATTCGCGGTTGCCCGAAGCATTGTTCCTTTTGCAGCGTGTGGCGCACGGACGGGCAGGCACCGAGGCAGCGGCGGTTTCAGAGTGTCATTGACGAGATCGTGAGTCTGCGCAGAATTGGCTTTCGGTTCATCGCTTTGGCCGACGACAACTTTTATCCGGTGACCTTGACTGACCTGCGACTGGCGCGGGAGCAGGGGAATACGGCCAAGCTGGAAGAGTTGATGGAGATTCGGTCGGAGCGCTTCCAGTTGATGGAAGAGTTGGCCAAACTGCCGAAGGACATGGTGTTCTTTACGCAGATCACCATGGAGGCGGGTGAGGATAGCGAGTACCTGGACGCCATGCGCAAGGCCAATATCAAGGGTGCACTGGTGGGCGTGGAGGCGGTGACGCCGGAGGGGTTGAAGGCGGTCTTCAAGGACTGGAACTACTCGGGTGAGGCGCTGGCGAAGCAGTTGCAGACATTCAAGAAGCATGGGGTGCATGTGCTGGGTTCATTCATCTTCGGTCTGCCGACGGACAAGCCGGCGACCTTCGACGCGACCGTGGCGATGGCCATCAAGGCGGGCGTGACGTTTGCGCAGTTTGTGATGATGACACCGTTTCCCGGGACCGTCGATTTTGGGAAATGGGAGAAGGAGCAGGCCAAGAATCCGACGATGGTGGGGGATGTCCCGATCACGCGCTACTGGCTGATTCCGACGGCGGTGCGACCGAAGATGTTCACGCCACATCCATCGATGAGTTCGGCAGAGATCAGCGACCGGACACAGAAGGTCTGGGACCGGTTCTACAACTGGAGTTCGGTGTGGAAGCGGTCGGCGTGCGTGCCGAACCTGAAGGCGAGAGTAGCGTTTGTCATGCTGTCGAAGCTGTATCGGCAGATGTACGCGGGCACGGGGATTTCGACCGACAGCGCGCGGCGGAAGAAGGCGAAGAGGACGGCGCGGTGGATGGTGAAGCAGACGCGCAAGATCTTCAGTTCGGCACCGATGCCGGAGCTGCAATCGCCGGTGTGGGCGCTGCCATCAACGGCGACGATGCTGAGGACGGCGCTGAACGCGGGCATGCCCGCAGAGTCGACGCCGTTCGTGGTGCTACCCGAGAACTAGCAGCCTGGAAGATGCGGGCTGCGAGGGGTTAGCTGATTTCCTCAGGGAACGCCGTATACTAGTCAAACTCTTGGAGTTTCTGTGTTGCTGTGGTTGAAAGCAATGCACTTCATTTTCATGCTACCGCAAAGGAATGTTCGGGAAGCGCGGTGAAACTCCGCCACTGCCCCGCAACTGTGATGCGCCCACCCTGCTGTCGTTTTCGAGCGAAGTTGCAAAGGTGAAGACGGCCCGGAAGCTCCCACTGATCGTCCAATGGACATCGGGAAGGGACGCTCTCTGTAGTACAAGGGCCGACTTTGAAATGGCGCCAGTCAGGAGACCGGTTCTGCTGCTGTTGTGTCTGCCACGCTTCCGAAGGGGAAGCGGAGGAGAATGCCATGTTTTTGTCTCTGAGCTGCCATGCGGCCAGCCCGTCTTTACGCGTTAGGTTCACTCGACGCGTCGCCCTTACACTTTTGGGATTCCTTCTTTCAAGTTCTGCGCAGGCAGTGGTGATCCGTGGCCTCATCACGGATGCGCTGGGTAAGCCGTTGCCCGGAGGCATGGTTCGACTGGTGCAGGGCGGCAAGGTGGTCGCGATTGCCTACGCGCAGCCAGATGGATCGTATGAAATTCGTTCTTCGGAAGCAGGCAGATTCACGCTTCTGGGCTCGGCGGCAGGGTTCCTGCCGGCGATCGGGATGGATTTTTATGGGGGTGTAACGGATGTGCTTGAGCAGAATGTAGTGCTCGCTGCGAATACGGTGCGTCAGGACATTACCGTAACGGCGACGGGCATTCCGACGCCATTGCCACAATTGACGTCCCCGGTGAGCGTGATTCCGGGGGAGGCGCTGGCGCTGCAGTTGGGCGTGGTGGAGGCGATGCGGCAGACTCCGGGAGCCTTCCTGGTGCAGACGGGGCAGACGGGTGGAGTGACGAGTCTGTTTCTGCGTGGCGGGAACTCGACTGCAAATCTTGTGACGATCGATGGGATGCCGGCGGATGATGTGGGAGGAATATTCGATTTTGGGACGGTCAGTTCGACGGCGGTGAGCAAGATTGAGCTGGTGCGTGGGCCGGACTCGGCGATGTATGGAACCGATGCCGGGGCCGGGGTGATCAATATCGAGACGCCGCGTGGAACGACGCTGGTACCGGTGCTGGACTACTCAGGTGACGCGGGCAATCTGCATACCTGGCGCAACGAGGTGGCGCTCGGCGGAACGGTGCAGAGGCTCGACTACTATGGGGCGATCTCGCGGCTGGATACGTCCAATGCGCTTCCGCTGGACCGCTACCATTCTGTGACGTCGGCGATCAATGTTGGCTATGATTTCAACGGCAACACGCAGATGCGGTTTACGATTCGCAATGCGGATTCGGTGACCGGCGTGCCCGGGGCGTTCGACTTCGCCGGTGTCTCGCAGAATAATCGGCAGGACGATCAGGATCTTTACTCCGGCCTTACGATGGAGAACCGTTACAAGGGCAAGTGGCACAACCTGCTGCGGTACGGTATTGTGCGCAAGCGCGAGCAGGAGCAGGAGCTTGCCGCCGGTGGCACGTTCCTGGAGAACGATCCGGGTGCGTATGGGCCTGGGAATGTTGGGAATGTGGTAACGATTCGGGGAGCCAATGGCTACTCGGCGACAGGTCAGGTGCAGCTGTACACGGGCAATAACTACGATCAGGACAGCAATCGCGACCAGTTGTACTACCAGACGGATTACAGCTTTTCGCGGCACCTGATCGGCTTGTTTGGATTTCGCTACGACAACGAGCGGGGATCGTTCAATGACTACGACCCAAGCTTTGACTATGTGAAGCATGAGACGACCGAGCGCACGAACTTCGAATACAACCTGCAGTTTCAGGGCGAGTTCTGGAACAGGCTTTTCTACTCGGCGGGTGGAGCGGTGGAGAAGAACCATCTATACGGCATTGCAGGGACGCCGCGGCTGGGCCTCAGTTATGTTCCGGTGCGGCCCTCTGCGAAGTTCTTCCACGGCACTCGCTTCCGCGCCAACGCAGCGACCGGCGTGCAGGAGCCGACGCTGGCTATCGAGTTTGCGAGCCTCTACACGCAGTTGCTGGCATTGGGCGACACCGCTGATATCGCGCAATATCACATCGGACCGCAGAGCGCAGAGCGCTCTCGCACGTACGACGTGGGCGTCGATCAGAATATCCTCGGCGAGAAGCTGACACTGAAGGCTGGCTACTTCCACAATGTCTTCAACCGCCAGTTGGAGGGCGTCGATGCGCCGACGTTGAACCAGTATTTCAATCTGAACATCAATCCGAATGTGGGGCTGTATGAGGCGTATCTGAACTCGCTGGCATACCGCGCGCAGGGGGCAGAAGTGGAGCTGGGGTGGCAGCCGAAGAGGAGGATCCTGATACGAGGCGGCTACACCTATCTGGACACGCGGGTGATTCAGTCCTTCGCGTCGGATGCCGTGGCAGCGAACCAGGGGACGCCGACGGAGAACCCGAATCTTCCGGGGGTTGCGATCGGAGCGCTGGGCCCGCTGGTAGGTGCAAGGACGTTTCGGCGGCCGCCGCATACGGGCTACTTTGACGCGCAATACTCCGGGTCACGGCTGACACTTGCCTTCAAGGGAGCGCTGGCGAG